>JBKHCL010000027.1:0-34529 GCA_046541875.1 Phycisphaerae bacterium
GTGTTCTCAGCGCCCGATGGTGAGATGTCGCCATGGTGGCTTGGCGCTTTTGACGGGCGACTTGCCAGGGCGTGGCGGAATCGCTACAATACAGGTTTGCCGCCCGGCGGTGGTTCGGCGGGGCGGATGGAAGGCACCCTCGATGCGTTTTTCTCGGACATGTTTCCTGATGGTTCTGTCGGTGTGGCTGGTGGTTATCGGCGGCTGCACGCCCGGGCAGTATGCCCAACAGGCCGACCGCGATGCCGGAGCTGTGATCGATGGCGGCCAGCGGGTCGCCTTTGGGCAATCACGGCCGTTCGATCTGGCGTACGAACCCATCGGCGCCGGCGAGACCGGTACGGTCTCGGTGAACGGCAAACCCATTCGGCTGCGTGGTGACGTCGTCGAGCTTACACTGAACGACTGCCTGCAACTGGCGATGCGATCCAGCCGACGCTACCAGACCCGCAAGGAAGAGCTGTACCGACGGGCCCTGGCGGTGGCCAATACCCGTCGCGGCTGGGACTGGGCGCTGGTGGGCGGGGAGCTTACCGGCGATCTCGACCATGAACGCATCGGCGACGGCGGCAACGATACGACCACCGGGACGGCTGCGGTGGGCCCGACGCTCACGCAGCGGTTCGTGCACGGCGGGGTGTTGACGCTGGGGGCGACGCTGGATCTGGCGACGGATTTCATGGGCGGCTCGGACACCACGATCGGATCGCTGCTGAGCTCGAATTTCTCCCAGCCGTTGCTTCGCGGGGCGTGGCGCGGGCTGGCGTATGAGGACCAGTACCGTCGCGAGCGCGATCTGGTATTTGCCGTGTTCGACTACCAGCGGTTCACGCAGACCTTCGCCACGGACATCGTGTCTGAGTATTACACCGTCATCCGTCGGCAGAACGAACTGATCAACGAAGAGCGGGTGATCGAACGACTCAAGCAGGCGCTGAAGCTCACCAGTGTGCTGGTGGCCAACGGTGAGGCGCCGGTGGTGGACGAGGACCAGGCGGTACGGCGGCTTCTTTCGGCGCAACTGCGGTTTCAGGCGTCGCGCCAAGACTACCAGGACGCGGTGGACCGTTTTAAGATCACCATGGGCTTACCGGCGGGGGCGCGGATCGAGCTGGACTACGAAAACGCGATGAAGGCCTTGGCGGCGATGCAACCCAAGGAGCTTCCGCTGGAAGAAGACCGGGCTGTGAGCATCGCGCTGTCGACTCGGCCGGACGTGCTGGTCGAGCGGGCGAAGGTCCGCGACGCTCAGCGCGACGTGGAAATCGCAGCCGACAGGTTCCTGCCTCAATTGGACCTTGCGGTGGGCATCGAAGCGCCGGGCACGGAGCGCCGGGAGTTCTGGCGGACGCGGTTCAAGGAGCATACGCGGTCGGCGAAGCTCAAGCTGCAGTACGACCTGGACCAGACGGACAACCGCGACAACTACCGCCTGTCGATGATCGATCGGAACAAGGCACGGCGGGACCTGACGCGGTTTCACGACCAGGTTCGCGTGGACGTGCGGCGGGAGTTTCGCACGTTGCGACGATCCAGGCAGAGCTATGCCGTGCAGAGGGAACGTGTGCGGGTGGCCAGGCGGTCGCGGAAGCTGGCGTTGTTCGAGCAGCGCGAGGGGCAGGCGTCCACGCGCGACGTGCTGGACGCCGAGGAAGAGTACCGATCGGCGATGATCGGTTTGACGCAGGAGATCGTACGATACGAGACGACCCGGCTGCGGTTCCTGGCGACGCTGGGGCTGTTGCGGATCGACGAGAAGGGCCAGATTCATGAGCGAAACGAACCCGTCCAATTCGACCGGATCATCCGGAGGTACCCCTATGTCGGGCGATAGCACACCGCGATCGTCGAGGCCTGCAAACCCGCCCCGCCGCCATGGGTGGGTGTGGGTGGTGGTGCTGATGGCGCTGGTGGCCGGCGGCTCGGCGGCGACGTGGATGGCGGTGGGCGCGTCCGAAGAGGAGATCGAGACCGGTCCGACGGCGACGGTCACGCGCGGCGAGATGGTGGTCAAGCTCGTCGAGAGCGGCGAGATCGAAGCCGCGAAACGCAAGATCATCCGCAACGATCTGCCGTGGACGGCGATCATCACGCGCATCGTGGAGGACGGCTCGATCGTGGAGGCCAACCAGGTCATCATCGAGTTCGACTGCAAGGAACTTATCGACGCGCTCAAGCAGCAGGAGATCAAGGTGTCCTCGGCCCGCAATGAATACACCCGGGCCAGCAAGAACCTCGAACTCAAACGCGAGGAGATGGACAACAAGGTTCGCAAGGCCCGGGATGGCCTGATCGACGCCAATGACGCGCTCAATCGGTACGTCGAGAGCGACTACGCCATCCAATTGCAGGACCTCGAGACCGAGATCGACCAGTCGAATCGCAACCTTGCCGTCGCCCGCGACCAGTTGGAGTTGAAGCTCAAGGTCAACAAGGACCCCGAGCTGAAGGGTCTCTACAGCGAGAAGGTCATGGAGGCGGCCCGGTTCGACGTGGAGAAGTACGAAGCCGCCGTCGAGAAGGCCAAGGCAAAGCTGGCGATGTTCAAGAAGTTCGACCACCCCAAGGAGCTCCGCAAGCTGGAGACGGCCCTGCGCGATGCGAAGCTCTCGCTGAAGCGCGCCCAGTTGGAGGCCCGCAACGAGATCGCCAAAGCCGAGGCGGACATGCAAGCCAAGAAGATCCAGAAGGACATGGAAGAAAAAGAGATGGAGGAGCTCGAAGAGCATCGCGACGAGAATCTTCTCCGTCGTGCCGACGACCGGGGGTTGGTGATTTACGACACGGCCCGTCGGCGCTGGCAAGATTCGATCGAGGTGGCCGTCGATGAGAAAATCAACCGGCGCCAGCAGTTGTTGATCGTTCCGGACATGACCTCGCTGCAGGTGAAGACCAAGGTCCTCGAAGCCGTCTCCCGGCAGGTGATCCCGGGGCAGAAGGCCTACATCCGCCTGGACGCCTTCCCTGATCAGGTGTGGGAGGGTAAGGTCAAGAAGATTGCCCCCCAAGCCAGCGCCCAACACTGGTTCGACCCGACGGTGAAGGTCCACAACGTGATCGTCGAGTTCGACGAGTACCCCAAGGACATCAAGCCCAAGATGACCGGCAAGGTGGAGATCATCGTCTCCGAGCTTCCCGACGCCCTGCAGGTGCCTGTCGCTGCCGTCTTCAGCGAACAGCGGAAGACGTACGTATGGCGACTCAATGGCGACGGCAAGCCGCATCGCGTGGAGATCAGGGTTGGGCGAAGCAACGAAACGCAAGTGGAGATCCTCTCCGGGCTCAGCGAGGGCGACAAGGTCCTTCTGGTGCCCGAAGACGGTGTGGAGCCTGACACCGGCGACACCGGCGACGCCAACACCCCGACGATGCCCGGTGGAGGCAGGCCCGCGTGAGCGAGACGCTGGTTCAGTTCGCCGACGTGTGGAAGGTCTACGACGTGGGTCCCGAGGGCGTCCCCGCGCTGCGCGGAATCTCCCTGGACATCCGGGCCGGCGAGTACATCGCCATCATGGGCCACAGTGGCTCGGGGAAAAGCACGCTGCTGAACCTGCTGGGCTGCCTGGATCGCCCCACCAGCGGCGAGTATTGGCTGGGAGACGAGGAAGTCTCCACGCTGAGCGACGATGAGCTCTCCGAGGTGCGAAACCGGCGGATCGGGTTTATCTTTCAGAGCTTCAATCTCATTCAGGGCATCAACGTGCTGGAGAACATCGAGGTGCCCATGTTCTACCAGGGCATTCCGCGCTCCAGTCGAACACCGCGCAGCACCGAACTGGGTCGGCTGGTGGGCCTGGGCGACCGATTGAAGCATCGGCCTCGGGAACTCTCCGGCGGCCAACAACAGCGAGTCGCCATTGCCCGGGCGATGGCCAATGACCCGCTGATTCTGCTGGCCGACGAGCCGACCGGCAACCTGGACTCCGCCACCACGCGCGAGATCCTCATGCTGTTCGACAACCTTCACGAGCAGGGCAGAACCGTTCTGATGGTGACCCACGAGGACGACGTCGCCGCCCATGCCGAGCGGGTCGTTTGGCTGCGGGACGGGGAAGTGCTCTCCGACGAGCCCAACCGCGAAAGGATGCGCGCCCGGTGATTGCCGTCCATAAGCTTTGGGATGTCGTTCGCCTCGGGCTTCACAGCCTGCGGGTGCACAAGGTGCGTTCGATCCTCTCGGCGTTGGGCATCATCTTCGCGGTCTGGGGCGTGATCGCGATGCTCGGGATGAACGAAGGCGCATCGCGCCAGTCCCAGCAGTTGCTGCGCGAGCTGGGCAGCAACAACATCATCATCAACTCCCGCAAGCCGGTGCGCCAGTCCTCCAGCGCCACCAGCGGCGAGGGGCGCGTGCTCTCCTACGGCCTGAAGTACGTCGACGTGGATCGCCTGCGCGATAATGTTCCCGGCGTGACCGAATGCGTCACCGTCCACAAGACCGCCAAGAACGCCTACTACCGCGGCAAGAAGGTGAGCGTGGACGTGCTGGCGACCGAGCCGCACTACCTGCGCGTGGCGCGGGTGAACCTGCGGGCCGGGCGGTTCATCTCGCACGCCGACATGCTGCGCAAGCGGGCGTATTGCGTGATTACCGCGTCGCTGGCGCGGAAGCTGTTCGGCTACAGGTCTCCGCTGGGGCGCAGTTTTCGCCTGCAGGGCGAACCCTTCCGCGTGGTGGGCGTTCTGGGCAAGCTCCCCGAGACACTCCAGGGACAGGCCGGCGACAACTCGGTACTGATTCCGCGAACCACGGATCTCTATCGCCTCGGCAAACTGAACGTGATGTGGGAGCAGGGCTCGCAGACCTTCGAGCGCGTCGAGGTCAGCCAGGTGATCCTCTCGCTGGCGAGCGAGGCAGCCGTTATCGACGGGGCTGCGGTGGCGGGGAGCCTGCTGAGCCGCACCCACGAGGATGACGATTACGAAATCCGTGTTCCGCTGGAGTTGATCCGCCAGCAGGAGGCCCAGCAACGTCTCTGGAGCCTGGTGCTGATCGGCATCGCGTCGGTCTCGCTGGTGGTGGGGGGGATCGGCATCATGAACATCATGCTCGCTGCCGTCACCGAACGAACGCGGGAGATCGGCATCCGCCGGGCCCTGGGCGCCAAGCGGGCGGACATCACCGTGCAGTTTCTCGTGGAGGCCGTCGCGCTGACCACCGTCGGCGGACTGGCGGGCATTCTCATCGGAGGGCTGGCGGTCCCGCCGGTGGTGAGCTGGCTTGGATTGGGCTTCGAGGCGATCATTTCCGGCTGGGCGCTGCTGCTGCCGTTTCTGATGGCCGTCGCGGTGGGGCTCATCAGCGGGGTGTACCCAGCCATCCGGGCCGCCCGGTTGGACCCCATCGTCGCACTGCGACACGAATAGCTCGGCGACAAGCAACAAGACCGATCCACCCGTGGGCTCACGGGTTACCGCGCAGTCGAACGGCCGGATTTCTCACTCGGATTTTTGCTTCCCCGCCTCCTTCTCGATTTCGTGTACCGGGGCCGACCGGATGCGTGTTCGGCGGTCGGGCCATCGGGCCGCCTTGCCGGTGGTGCGGTCGTAAGGGGCGAGCTTGAGAAGCACCTCGGAGGTCTCCATGGGTGCCCCGCCGGGCGAGAACACGCTCATGGCCCATCGCGACCGGTCCGGCGCGAGCTTCACGCTGTAGGGCTTGGCGCCCCGGGACTCGTGCGTCACGTCGATATCCCAGCCGTTGGGGTCGTCCCCGCCGGCCAGGCCGTCCCGCCCATCGCGTTCGAGGCGGAATCGCCAGCCGCCGTCTTCGGCGATGTCAAACTGCATCAGTGGATGCGTCACCCCAGGACGAAGTGCATTGTCTCCGGTGAAGTAAGGCTGGAGGTCATACAGGATCCGCTTGTCGAGCTTGTCGGGGTTCGAGAAATACCCGTAGCGGATCATCTCTTTCGGGGCGAACTCGATAATGCACGGCGACTGGGCGGAGTACGTCGCGTTGGCGTGGTAGATGTCCTGGTCGAGGCGGTCGTGCTTGCCGGCGGGGTGGGCGTGCCGGATGGGCATGAACACCAGCAGCCTCGGCGTGTTGGCCAGGTGGGCCAGGTCGCAGTTGTCGCCATTGAGAAAGCGGAAGCTCTCACCGACGTACCCGAAGATGATCTTGAGATTGTGCGCCCCGGGCGTATTCAGCAGCAGATGCTTGGGCTGCACCGTGAACGCCAGCCCCTTCGAGCGGGCGATGAGGTTGTTCCTCGCGTGGATGGGCTTCTCCAGACCCTTGTGGCGTCGGCGGGCGTACTGGAACATCCAGAGATGGTCGCCGTCATACGCCGGTCGGCCGTTGGGGTCGGCAAAGCGGGCGTCCTCGCCGAGGTCCATCGCCCGCCCCCAGTAGAACGGGCCCAGCAGCCCGTACTCGCCCTCGGAGAAGTCGGGCAGGGAGATCCGATCCCGCTCGTATGCAGGGGTCTGTTTCTGGTCGCCCCCGTGAGAGAGGGCGGCCCAGCCGGCGGCGACGATGGCCCCGATCAGGGCAGAGAAAATGAACAGTTTTCCGCGTTCCATCGTTAATGCTCCCGTTGAGGTGTTTCGCTACGGGAGCGATTGTATCACGGATTTCCGGATTGTGGGGGCGACTCCTGCCGAATCGTGAGGTCCTCGGGGCGGTAGTGGACGCACACCATCGTCAACCCGTCGGGGACGGCCGTCGGACCGGCGAGGCGGCGGTCGCAGCCGACGAGGATCTCGTCGATCCGTTCGGGCGACCAGTGGCCACGCCCGACGTCCATCAGCGTGCCCACGATGATTCGCACCATGTTGTACAGGAACCCGTCGCCCTGAACGGTGACGTGGATTTCGTCGTCCGCTTCGGCGACGTCGCAGCGAAAGATCGTGCGGACGGTGTTCTCGCGGATCTCGGCGGAGGTGGCGAATGAGCGGAAATCGTGCGTGCCGATCAGCCGGCGTGCGGCGCGGCGCATGAGGTCGGTGTCGAGCGGCTTGAAGTATCGGTAGACCCGCCCATCGCGGTGGATGCACTTGCGCGGCGAGACGTGGATGCGGTAGCGGTAGGTCTTGCCGATTGCGGAGATGGACGCGTGGAACCCGTCGGGAACGAGCGAGGCCGATCGCACCGCGATATCGCCCGGCAGGCGGGAGTTCATCGCCCGTCGCAACCCGACCAGCGGAACGGCCGGGTTCGCGGTCCGGAGGTTGGCGACCTGTCCGTCGGCATGCACGCCGGCGTCGGTTCTGCCGGCGCCGTGCACCGTCACCGGATGGCGCAGGACGGCCGAGGCGGCGGTCTCGATGCGCTCCTGCACGGTGTCGATCCCGGCGGCCTGCCTCTGCCAGCCGTGATAGGCCTGTCCGTCGTAGGCGATCACCAGCTTGATGTTCCGCCGGGGTGTTTCGGTCGTGTCGGTGTCCATGGTGCGATGCTCGTCCGCCTCAAGCGTCGGCGGGGGCAGCATGCTCTTCGGCGAGACGGGTTCGGTCGCTAGGGCGTTTTGCTGTTGTTCAAGACGGGGCTCCACCGGACGTCTCGTGCCGGATTCACCTTTCGCCCGTCAGAGCATCTCCGCGATCTGTACGGCATTGAGGGCGGCGCCTTTGCGGATCTGGTCGCCGGCGACGAACAGGTCGATCCCCCGACCGTCGGGCTGGGAGATGTCCTGGCGGATGCGTCCGACGAGGATCGGGTCCAGTCCCGAGGCGTCCTTGGGCATGGGGAAGTAGCTGTTGGGTCGATCGTCCACGATCTTGATTCCGGGCGCGCCGGCCAGCGCGTCGCGGACCTGCTGTTCGGTGATGGGCTGATCGAACGTGAGGTTGATGGACTCGCTGTGGGCCCGCAGCACCGGAACGCGCACGCAGGTGGCGGTGATGTTGATCGCCTCGTCGTGGAAGATCTTTCGGGTTTCGAGGAGCATCTTCATCTCCTCGACGTTGTAGCCGTTCTCGCCGACAGCCGAGTCGTGGCTGAAGACATTGAACGCCGCCGGATGGGGCAGGACCTTCGGGGTGAACTCCTTGCCGTCGAGAATCGCCCGGGCGCCCTCTTCCAACTCGGCCATCGCGGCTGCCCCGGCACCGCTGGCGGCCTGGTAGGTGCTCACCACGACCCGCCGCACGGGGTTGATCTTATGCAGAGGCCAGACCGGCACGTTCATGATGATCGTCGAGCAGTTGGGGTTGGCGATGATGCCCTTGTGCTTGCCGATGTCCTCGGGGTTCACCTCGGGGATCACCAGCGGCGTGTCCGGGTCCATGCGGAAGGCGGATGTGTTGTCCACCACCACCGCGCCGGCCTGGACCGCTGCGGGGGCGAACTTCTTGGAAATCCCCCCGCCGGCCGACGAAAGCACCAGCTCGACGCCGTCGAAGCTCTCTTCGGTAAGCTCTTCGACGGTGACGTCTTCGCCCTTGAACTTGAGCTTCTTGCCGGCCGACCGGCTCGACGCCAGCAGCTTGAGGCTCTTGAGGGGGAAGTCCCGCTCCTCCAGGAGTCGAAGGAACTCGCCGCCCACCGCGCCGGTTGCGCCCATGATCGCTGTATGCCAAGCCATTTCTCGTAGTCCTCGTTCAGTCTGGAGTTCAGTTCAGGAATCGTCGCCCGAGAGGGGCAATCGAGCCAAAAATGGTATCACAAACCTCCCCGTCAGGCAAGTAAATGGACGCACGGTTTCGGGCGGTGCGCCTTCCGGGCCGGCGGTGGAGGCTATAATGCATCAACCGTTGCCCTGAAAGGAATTCCGCATGGCTGGTGTCGCTCGGGCGTTCGCTTTGGTCGCAGTTGGGGTGCTGGCTGTCTGCGTGGTCGGTTGTGGGATGATCGAATCGCCGTCGGCCCGCGTGACCGGCGTTTCGCTGGACAGCATCGATCTCGAATCCGTCACGCTGCAGTTCGCGGTGGACGTGACGAATCCCTACCCGGCCGCCTTGCCGCTGGCGAACCTGGACTACACGCTCGCCTCGAAGGGCGCGACGTTCCTGGATGGCAACGCCCCGTTGCAGGGCAGTGTGCCCGCCGGTTCGACCAAGTCCGTAACCCTACCGGCCCGCGTGACCTATCGCAGCCTTCTGGCGACGCTCTCGGGCGTGCGTCCGGGGCAGGTCATGCCCTATGAGGCAGCGATGGGACTGTCGGTGGATGCCCCGGTTCTCGGCGCGATGCGCCTGCCGCTGAGCAAGAGCGGCCAGATCCCCGTCCCGGCCGCTCCGGGTGTGACGCTGCGCGACGTGCAGTGGGAGGAGCTGTCCCTCTCCCGGGCCGTCGGCGTGGTAACGCTCTCCGTGACCAACCGCAACACGTTTCCGGTGGATCTGAAAGGAATGACCTACGCTCTGACGGTGGGCGGGACGGAGGTCGCCGACAGCCGAGTGAGCAAACCGGTGCGGTTTGATCCGGGCCAGACGCGGACGGTGGAGATTCCCGTCGCCTTCGCCACCAGCAAGCTGGGGCTGGGCGCCCTGAGCGTGCTCCGGGGAAGTAAGACACTCTACGGCCTCGACGGGTCGGCCGACTTCGACACGCGGTTCGGCCCGCTGAGTCTGCCGGTTTCGGTGAAGAGTCGCGCTGATTGAGCCTTGGCCGGGGCGAACCGGGCGCGCAAACGCGGCGGCCTGGGGAGGTCCCCGGACCGCCGCGGAATGTGCGCCCGGCTGAGTGGGCTGTAAGCCGAGTTCTGTACCGCCTCGTGGTGGGCACCCACGGGGGCGGCGAAGGTCATTTCTCTGGACCCGCCGTCGCCGACGGGCTCTGCCCCGAAGGGCAAGCGACCTACCCGCGGTGGATCGACCCAGGCCGGGTCATCACCGCTGCTTGGCCTTGCACCCGGTGGGGTTTACCCTGCCGGACGCCTCACGACGTCCGCGGTGCGCTCTTACCGCACCCTTTCACCCTTACCGGCCCGGGCTTATTGACGGGGGCTCACGGGCCGGCGGTTTGCTTTCTGTGGCACTGTCCCTGACGCGCCGGTCGCCCGGAGCGCCGGTGGGCGTTACCCACCACCGTAGCCTGGTGGTGCTCGGACTTTCCTCCCCCCGCGCGAGGCGGGGAGCGACCTTCCGCACACTCAGCCAACGGTATTGTACCGGATTCGGCGCCGAAGTGTTCGCTCTAAGCATTCTCAAGCGTTGGTTATTCGGGCGCACGTTGACTTGACGCCGGCAGCAAACCACAATACAGCCTCGCCCGGATGGGCGAGAATTCCTCCGTCACGGAAAGCCGACATGCTCAAAGAGATCGTACAACCCGAGATTCATGAGCTGATCGAGGCCCGGAAGTTTGCCGAGCTCAAACACGTGTTGGCGGAAATGGAAATCCACGACGTTGCTGCCCTGCTGGCGGAACTGGAGGAGGAAGACCTCGCCATGTGCTTCCGCCTGCTCCCGCAAGACCGGGCAGCCGACGTGTTTGCCGAGTTCGAGGTCGACCAGCAGGGATACGTCCTCGAACAGCTCTCCTCCGAGAAGGTCACCCGCCTGCTGGCGGACATGGCCCCCGACGACCGCACCGAGCTGCTGGAGGAGTTGCCCGGACAGCTTGCCCAGAGGCTGCTCAACTCCCTGCGGGGCGACGATTTGCAGATCGCCCGCAGCCTGCTGGCGTATCCCGAGGACAGCATCGGGCGATTGATGACGCCCGAGTACATCGCCACCCGCCCCGACTGGACGGTGCAGCAGACCATCGAACACGTCCGGCGCGTCGCCCGCACGAAGGAAACGATGTACGTCATCTACGTGGTGGACGACAGCTGGAGGCTGCTGGACGAGGTCCGCCTGGAGGACGTGGTTCTCTCGGCCCCTGATACGCTCATCGAGGAGATCATGGACAACCAGGTCGCCTCCCTGCGGGCCCGCGAAGACCAGGAAGAGGCCATCGAACTGTTCAAAAAGTACGACGCGGTGGCGTTGCCGGTGGTCAATTCCCAGGGCGTGCTGGTGGGCATCATCACCCACGACGATGTTCTGGACATCGCCGAGGAAGAGGACACCGAGGACATGCACCGCCTGGCCGGTCTGGACCCGATCGAGACGAGCTACTTCTCGACCGGGTTCGGCGAGATGATGCGCAAGCGCCTGCCCTGGCTGGTGCTGCTGCTGGGCGGGCAGATGCTCACCACCGTCGCGCTGATGGGCTTCAACGCGGTCCCGTTGTTCGCGGTGCTCGTGCTGTTCATGCCGCTGATCAACTCGCCGGCCGGCAATACCGGCTCGCAGGTGGCGGGGCTGATGATTCGCGCCCTGGCCGTGCAGGAAGTCACGCCCGGCGACTGGGCGCGCGTGCTGCTGAAGGAACTGACACGGGGGATCACGCTCGGGGTGTTCCTGGCGATCATCGGATACCTCGCGGCGTGGGGGTTCGCGTCCATGCTCGATACCGGCGGTCAGCCTCCCGGGGTGATCGCGCTGGCGGTCTCGGCGGCGATCCTGTTGGCCGTCGCGCTGGCCAACCTGCTGGGAGCGATGCTGCCGTTCTTCTTCAAGCGCCTGGGGTTGGATCCCGCCGTTACGTCGGGTCCGTTCCTGGCGAGCATCATGGACGTCTCGGGGATCATGATCTACTTCTCGCTGGGGATCGCCTTCCTGAGGGTCCTGGGGGTCTGAGGAGTCTGTCCACCTGGGAGCGGTTTGCCTGCGGCGATGTTCTTTCGGTTGAAAAACGCTCTCCGCTGGCGGAGAATAACAGTGGAACGGAATGCCCGAATCAGTCTCGCCCGACGGACCGGGCGGCCCGGTGGAATCTCATCCATGGTCGTCCCCCGCCGGCGCGAACAATCAAGGAGCTCGATATGAAGCGTTGCGTTGTCCTCTCGATTCTGCTGACTGTCGGCCTGGCTGGCGGGTGTGCGCGAAACTGCGGTTGCGGGGCCGGGCCTCGGGCGAGAGAGGCAGGTGAGATTGTCGAGCGATCCCTGAATGTTACCGGCGGGCTCGATGCCTGGAAAGAGATCGACAGGCTCGAAGGGGAGATGCTCCTGAAGGTCTACGGGCCCGACGACGCGCCGTACCTGACGCGGGTGATGTACACCATGCACTTTGACGCCGGTCGAATCGACGCCAAAGCCCCCACCGGGGAGGGGATGTGGACCGCCTCGGTGGACGCCGGGGGCAGCGGGTCGTTCAAGGTCGACGGGTCTCTGGGCGAAGGCGTGTCGGCCGAGCAGATCAAACAGGCCCTCGGGCAGGTGCTCCATCGCCTCCGCGGGGCCGGCAACATCGTCTGGGGCAGGGAGAAGCCCTACGCACTGGAGGAGGATCGTATCGACGGGATCGCCCTTCGCTGCGTCTCCGTGCGGTGGACCCAGACCCACATGCGGAGCTACTGTTTCGAGGAAAACAGCGGCCGACTTCGGTTCGCCGTTTCCGGGGCCGACCAGGCCGGCGAGGGCGGATGGGTAACTGTCTACAAAGACTACACAAAACAGGCCAACGGGATGATCCTCCCGATGCACCTGCGGCAGGTGGGGATCGGCGAATATGTTCTGCTGGGTGACTCGCCCATCTGGGATGTTCAGCTGCTGAGCGTTACAATGGAGTAGAAGTCGCCGCTGCTACCGCCTTCGGAGTCGCATGACTGACGAACCACGAAAGCCAAACAGCCTGGACATCTCCGAGATCCTGCGCGAATGGACGTTCGAGCCCGGACAAATCAACGTCCGCAAGATCTACAGCGACGAAGGCAGAGAGATGATCCAACTGCGCCTGGACCTGGGCCTGCTGCAGATGGAAATGACCGGCCGACCCGACGGGCAACGCCCCGAGGGGTACGACTCGCTGCTGGACTACTACGAGCACGAGTTGGACCTGCACCGCCGGCGACATGGCACCGACGAGGGGTTCGAACTGGACGAGCGGGCCTGCGAGCTGCTGCGGTCCGAGGGCGTGATGTATTACCACCGCTATCTCGCCCTGTTCGTGCTGGAGGACTATCCCGCGGTGGTCCGCGACACGCTGCGCAACATGCGGCTGTTTGACTTCTGCCACCAGTACGCCGAGGAAGAGTCCGACCGGTTCATTCTCGAACAGTATCGGCCTTACGTGTTGATGATGTGCAGCCGGGCGCGGTCGCACCTGGCGCTGCAGGACAATCGCCCCAAGGCGGCGCTGGCGGCAGTGCGAAACGGAATCGACAAGGTCCGCCGCTTTTATGACCAGTACGAGAGCGACCTGGCCGAGCATTCCACCGAGCTGGCGATCCTCCAGGCGATGTCGCGGGACATCGAGAGAAGCCTGCCGGTGGACCCCATCAAGAAACTTCGGGCGGACCTGCTGGACGCGGTTGAGAACGAGCGATACGAAGAGGCCGCCGCGCTGCGCGATCGGCTGGACCACCTCACCGGCGACGATGATTCGTACAATTACTGACTCGTAAGGCCCGCTGGGGCGAAAGGGGACAGCGGCGGGATCTACTGCACGGGGTGATGCCTATTCTTTCACCAGCAGCCGAATGTGCGCTTCGCGGGCGTAGAAGGCAAGCTCTTCGAGTTGTTCGTCGCTGGGTCGATCGAATTCCCAGACGATGTGCACGGGGCAGGGGGTCTGGGCGCGGGCGTGGAATCGCATCTCCAGCCAGTTGGTCAGGTCGCTGAGCAGCCCGGCGGCGGTCTCTTCTCCCTCGATGACGAAGCAGTAGTCGCGGAACCATGCGCTTTCGAAGATGAACTCGCTGGAGAAGGGCGGATTGTCGGCATTGTAGGTGATCTTCTCCATCGACCAGCCGAAATCCGCCGGCAGTCGGCTGAGCTCGCCTTCCGGCCAAGGGTCCTGATGGGTGCAATAGATGAACGTTTCGCCGTTCTGGATGGCCTCCTCGAGGTATTCCCGCATTTCCTCCCCCGAAGCGGTGCGGACGGCCGGCACGGGTCGCGGCTTTTCGGGCAGGACCTTTCGCAGGGCGGGCACGAATCGGCCCAAGTAGTCCACACCCAGGAGTATCGCCCCCAGCAGCAGGACCCACCGCGTCAGGAAGAGGTTCACGCGGTCCCACTGGTTGGCGCGGGAGACATCCTCCGCCGGCAGCAGGCGGATATCGGGGTCGGCCTTCTCGGCTTCGCGATCGGCCAGAAAGGCCAGTTCGTCGTGCATCTTCTGGTTGGGGTCGTCGTTGCCGTCCGTCCGGCGAGTCTGTTTGCCGCGGACTTCACGGTAGGCGTATTCGCTCCTGGGCGTGTTGGGGTCGTTCGCGTCGGCCGAGTCGGAGGCGACCTGCACATCGGCGGTCTGCTTGCGGACGTCCTTCGCGCGGGACTCTTCCATCGACTTGTGAGCGGCGGCGATGACGTCCGAGCGGTCGGTGCGGTACTTGGAGATTTTCGAGGAGTTCACCTTGGCCAGGGTGAAGGCGCCCGCCGCGATCACCACCGCTGCCAGCAGCATCACGGTGCGACGTCGCGACCACAGCGCCACCACGGCCACGACGATCGCCGCCAGCCACAGGAGGATCGAGACGGTTCCGCTCACACCGAAGTAGTTCCAGAGCTGGTAAAGCATTACTTGCGATGCTCCCGTGTCTCAGCGAGGTAGTGGGTGAACGCGTACCACAGGACATTCACGCCGACGCGATAGGATTCGTGGGCGAGTCGCTTGGAGATGCCCGAATGGCCGGTCTTCCAGGCGTCGTTGAGGTCGCCGGGGTGATAGAACACCGCCCAGCGTCCCTTGAATCGCACGCCCTTGCATTTCTTGCCGCCATGCTGCCAAAGTGGCGGCGGACCGTTGGCAAACCCGAACGGCCGGGCGAAGAGCGGGTCGTCATCGGCGATGGCCTTCAGGGGCTTCTTGTCGAACAGCCCGTTCGCAAACTTCGTGAAGCTCTTGTCCCACCGGGCACTGCCGGCGTCGGCGAAGATCATCCCGCCTTCCTTGATGTACTCGCGGACGCGCTGGGTGTCCTTCGCGGACAGGTTGAACTTTCCGCTGCCGGTCATGTAGATGAAGGCGGGCTTGAAGCCCTTGGGCAGCGACATGAACTGTCGCATGGTGTAGGCTTCGCCTTTGCGGGCGACGGGGAAGTTCACGCTGGGCAGGGTGCGGAAGTAGTCCAGGAAGTTGATGTCGCCGGCGGTTTTGGCGTCCATCCCATCGTCCCAGCCTGGGCAGTCGTATTTGAGGCGAGCGAAGCGGACCTTCCCGTTCTTCATGTTGTCGGGCATCGCGGCTTCGTTCGCGTCGGTCTTGTCTTCGGTGACGGTTTGGGACGCGTTCGGATCATTCACGTCGGGGGCAGGGCTCGACGCATTCGGATCATTGGCGTCGGAAGGCGTGCGCTGATCTGACCCGGCCTGGACGTCTCGCTTATTGGGGTCGGACGCACGGGGACCTTCGCTGCTGCAGCCGGGAGTAACCGACCAGATCGTCAACACCGTCGCGAAGACGGCTATCCGGGCGATGACACCTGTGGAGTTGGAGGTGGTAGAACTCATTATTTGCGATACTCCCGTGTCTCGGCGAGGTAGTGGGTGAACGAGTACCACAGAATGTTCACGCCGACGCGATAGGACTCGCGTGCGAGCCGACGGGACATGCCCGAGTGGCCGGTCTTCCAGGCGTCGTTGAGGTCGCCGGGGTGGTAGAACACCGCCCAGCGTCCCTTGAATCGCACGCCCTTGCACTGCTTTCCGCCGTGGTGCCACAACGGCGGCGGACCGTTGGGGAAGCCGAACGGCCGGGCGAAGAGCGGGTCGTCGTCGGCGATGACTTTCAGCCCGTGGCCGGGCAGGATCCGCCTGGCCAGCGCCTCGAAGCTGTCGGCCCAGCGGGCGCTGCCGGCGTCGGCGAAGATCATCCCGCCTTCCTTGATGTACTCCCGCATCCGCTTGATGTCGTCGCCCGAGAGGCGGAAGGACCCGCTGCCGGTCATGTAGATGAAGGCGGGTTTGACACCCTTCGGCAGCGACATGAACTGTCGCATGGTGTAGGCTTCGCCTTGGCGGGCGACGGGGAAGTTCACGCTGGGCAGATTGCGGAAGTAGTCCAGGAAGTTGATGTCGGCTGAGGTGGAGGAGTCCATCCCGTCGTCCCAGCCTGAGCAGTCGTACTTGAGGCGTGCGAAGCGGACCTTTCCGTCCTTCATGCCGTCCGGCCAACCGCCTTCGTCGCCGCCGCCTTCGCCCATTTTTCCGTGGACGGCGTCGGTGTCGGCTTCGTAGGTGTCGCGCGACTGTTCTTCGAGCTCTTCCTGGATCTTGGAGTCATCGAGGTCGGGGAAGTCGAAGCTGATGGCCGAGTTGGGGTTCAGGATGCGTTTGAGCTTCTTCTCCTTCTTGGGGACGAACCGCATCTGCACCACAGACGGCGTTCCGCTGCCGTAGGGCACCTTGAACTCTTCGATGCATCCGCGCATCAGCCAGGCCAGGAAGGCCGAGCCGAAGATGAGCATGGCATGGAAGGCGATCGCGGCGATGAGCGAACGGGCCCACGGGCGGTCTCTTCCCTGCGTTCGGATTGTCTCCAGGATGGAGCGCGGCATGGATACTCGCTCAGTTGGTTTCGTCGAGGGTCAATCCCGGCTCTTTGGGCGCGGGCTGGGTCTCGGTGAGATAGTCGGGCGTCCGCGGGTCCACCTCGTCGTCGCCGGTTTGTGTCGCAGTCTTGGCGGGGGTGTTGGCGTCGGGGGTGGCGTTGGCGTCCACGACGGCGTTTGCGTCGGTCGAGGCGTTGGCGTCCACGGCGTTTGCGTCGACGGTCGGGGTGTCTTTCATCTGGATCGCCACGTAGTCCACACCGAAGGCCAGCAGGTGCACGCCCAGCGCCGCGAGGATGAACACCAGCAGGGGCGTCTTGTTGAACCCCTGCAGCAGCTTGTCGGGGGACAGCTTCTGGATGTCGTCTTGTGTCTCAGCCATCGATTTCTCCTTGGGCCCGGGTTGCTCCGGGGATCACTACTTTTTCAGTTCGCCCACGGCCAGGACTTTCGCCCCGGTCTTGTAGAGGGCGCGAAGGATGGGCAGGAACTCGCGTTGGTCGGCCTGGCTGTCGCACTTGAAGAGGATCTTCTTCTCGGCGTTGGGCGGAAGTTTCTCGAAGAGCTTGTTCAGGGCCGACTCGAGGACTTCATCGTTGACGACGCGTTGGCCGTCCAGGTAGATCTCGCCCTTGGAACCGACCACCACGGAGACCGGCACGCGTTCCATCGCCGCGAGCTTCTCGCCGCTGGGCAGTTCCACCTTGATGGGGGGCTGCTTGGCGAAATTGCTGCACAGCACGAAGAAGATCAGCAGCAGAAAGGCGATATCGCCCATCGAACCGACCGAGACGGTCAGTTCGTTCTGCGTTTGCCTGTCTCGTCTGCGGGCCATGGTTACTCGTCTTCCTCGTAGGTGATGATCGGGATTCCGCCGGTCGACTTGACCATCCCGAAAATGGGGTAAAAATCGGCGTAGTCCACCTTGCCGGTGACCTCGATGGACACGGACTTGCCCTGTCCCTTCTTGGTTTCATACTTGGCGGCTGCCAGTTGCCCGCGGAGCTGGGCGAGGCTGACCTTCTTTTCGTTGAAGAAGATCTCGCCGTCGTTGAGCTGGATTGTGTCGGTCTTCTCTTTGGTTTCCGCTTTCTCGCCGGAGGGCGCTTCGAGGTCCATGCCCTTCAGCGACGGCTGAATGGACGCGACGACCAGGAAGAAGATCAGCAGCAGGAACGCGATATCCGCGAAGGACGTGACGTTCACGTCCAGCCCGCTGTCTTCCCCGCCGCGTCGCCGCGACGATCGTCGTTTGGATTTCCTTCGTGCCATCGGGGGCTCCGGGTGTGGTGAGGGCTCAGGCGGGCAGCTTGACGTCGACGTCCTCGGTCTCCACGACCGTGGCGACGAAGTCCAGCAGCTCGGAGCTGGCTTCCTCGATGTCCAGGTCCACGCGGTCCGACGAGGCGCGGAACACCATGTACGGGACGGCTGCGAAGACGGCCACGATCAGCCCGGTGGCCGTGGTGACCAGCGCCTCCTTGATGCCGCTGGCTACGAGGGTGGCGTTCATCTGCCCGGCGGCGGCGATTCTGTCGAACCCGCGGATCATGCCCGTGACCGTTCCGGTCATCCCCAGCAGCGGGGCGATGAGCACCACCGTCTGCAGCACCACCTGACGCTTGCGGACCGCGCTCATGGCGTGCTCGGCGTAGTCGTCCATCGAGGTACGCATGATGTCCATCAGCGATTCGACCCGCTCCTGCTGCGGTCTGTGCTTGGCGTAGGACTGCAGCCCCGCCAGCAGGACGGCCGAGACGGGCCCGGGCGTTTCGGCGCACAGGTGAGCGGCCTCGGATATCTTGCCCTCCCGCAGCAGCGCCAGCACGCGCGATCGCAGTGCCCTGGTGTCCACCTTCCAGTTGGAGATAAAGGCGTACGCGCGGTCGATAATCGCCGCCAACGCCAGAATGCTGCACGCCAGCAGCGGATACATCATCTCCTGTCCCATCCGAAACAGTTCAATCATTGTTCAGCACCTCTAGAAGTCGGTCGAATCGTCCCGGCCGCCGGCGGGGGCGGGCGGATGACCCGCGCCGCGCACCGCGGGGGCGGGTTGGTCTGCGTTTGCGTAAATCTGCGCCAGCACCTGGTAGCCGCTCGTGGGGCACATGCCCAAGGCCTTGACCGGTACGTCCATCGCCGGGGCCAGGACCAGCTCGTCGGTTACGTGGTTGTAGACGCTCTCGGTCAGCTCGGAGAACGGAACCCGCTGAACGTAGGGGTTCGGTCCGCCCCATCCGGCGGCGA
Organism: Phycisphaerae bacterium; assembly: GCA_046541875.1. GTDB lineage: Bacteria > Planctomycetota > Phycisphaerae > SM23-33 > SM23-33 > CAZFPT01. Next base: position 18,683 of record JBKHCL010000027.1, read on the forward strand.
TGAGCAAAAGCTCATCCCGCAGCACCCACATCCAGATGCGGGCATTGCGGAACCAGCTGCCCGTATCGATGCGCCCCCGGGTGGGGGTCATCATCATCACGTCCTCGCCGTCGAGCACCTGCCCGGCGAGGTATCTCACCGGGTAGCGGAGCTGCCAGCGGGGCAGGGATGTCCACCAGCCCGGGTCGATCGGCTCGGTGAGCGGGGCGGGTAGCTGGTTGGTCTGTCGTGTCTGTGTCATGAGTACGGCATCATGTCGGCCGGCGTTGGGGACTGCTTTGGCGTTGGATCCGTTAAAGTGGGCGAGCCCGACCGCTGCAGTGCGCCGGTACGCAGTCAGCCAGGCCCGCCCGATCCAATAACTCATCAGTTACTGTAACACAGCAAAATGCCGATCAGCCCGCATCACTTGAGGCGACTCGCGAGAGTTTTTCGTCGGTCAGTCGGCCACGGGCGTATTTGGCCCACACCGTGGCCGGGTAGTCCCACGTGAGCTTCTTGAACATCCGGTAAGAGTCGACGTAATTCTCCAGCACCATGTACGAATCGCCGCACCAGTACATCGCCTCGGCGACCAGTGCCGAGTCGTATTGACGCGGGTTGTCGATCACCGATCTTGAGGCCTCAACGGCCAGGTCGTGCTCCTTGGCGTGTATGTAGCACTGGGCCGAGAGCACGCTCGCCTTGCCCGCCATCTCGTGGGCGGGGAACCGCTTCCCGAGACGGCCGAGCACCTGGCCGGCCGTCTTGAAGAACTTCCGGGCCTGCATCAGTTGCTTCTCCATCTCGACCGGGTCGCTCTCCTTCTTCGCCTCGTCGCGGAGCATCTTGCCCTTCGTCATGAAGTAGTTGCCCAGGCGGACGATGGTCTTGGCGACCAGCTCGTTCTCCGGATACCGGTAGGAGAGCTTGACGTACTCCTCGGAGGCTTCGTCGATCTGTCCCATCCGCTCGAACGTCAAGGCCTTCTTGAACTGGGCCTTGGGGGCGTACTCGCTGTTGGGATAGGTCGAGACGATGTCTGCAAACCGCGTGACGGCTTCGGCGTAGTGCTTCTTCCGCTCGTCGGTGTAGTTCTCGATCTGCTGGGCGTAGCGGTTCTTCTCGGTGGGCGTATCGGCCTCTTCCATCGCCGTGCGGGTCCGCTTGATCGCGTCGGCGACCTCGTTCCCGAACTCCAGGGCGAGGGTTGCCAGGAGGTAGTCCGCCTGCGCCCGGACGGTCGTGTCCGGATAGTCGCGAATGGCGTCTTCCAGGAGCTTCTTGCCCTTGGCGATCTCGTCCGAGGCGATCTCGGGCTGGCCCAGCTGGCGGTGCCGCTTGGCCTGCTCGAAGTACGCCTGGGCGATGTGGAACTGCGTCTTGACCGCGATCGTCGAGTCCTTGAAACGCTTGGTGAACGGAATCACCTCACCGTCGGACCCCTTGAAGATCTCCACCGACCGCGTAATGCCCTTGACGGTCTCATTGCGCCGGTAGGTCGCGTTGACGATATCGCCGTAGACCACCTCCAACACGTCCCCGGAGAGGTCCGCATTGGGGTCGGCAGCCTCGCGGGAATAGATCATCTTGTTGAGGCCCTTGAAGATCCCCGAGTGCGAGAACGTCTCGATCAGTTCGAGCGACTCGCTCTGGCCGGACTGCGTCTTGATCTCCAGTTCAATGCGGTCCTTGCCGTCGGTGAGGTCCTTCTTCGGGTCGATCACGCGGTAGTAGATGTTCTGCCCGACGTACAGCCCGTCCATTTCCTTCTGGTAGCGACGGTCCATCACGTCGAAGAAAATATCCGCATCCAGCGTCACCTTCCGGGTAATCCATTGGGTGGTCTTGGTCTTCGGGTCGGTGTACTTCATACCCACGAAAATCGCGTCGTCGCCGTTGACCAGCAGGGAGGGCTTCTCGCCCTTGGGACGGTCCTCGGCGCGCTGGGTAGCGAGGGACTTCTCCGGCAGGGCACCGAGCTCGACCGGGATATTGAAGGCGAATCGACCTTCCTCCAGCGGGCTGAGCAACTGCGGGCCCTGGCCGATCTGCACGCTGAGATAGCCCCGTCCGGGCTCACCGGCCGAGACGCTGCCCGGGGTGGCCTTCAGCTCGATCGTGCCCGGAACGCGGATGTCGAACGGAATGTTCGGGTCCACGTTGGCCGCCTTGCGCCCGGTGGAGGTCTGGGCGTAGAGCGTAATCGTGCTTGCCGGGGACTGGGCTGCCGATGGGAAAATCACTTCCACCAGGACCGGTCCGCCGATGATCGCCTTGGCGGGTTCGCTGTAGTCCACCTCTTCCGGGCGTACCGCCTGCAGGATGCGTTCGGCGGGGAACTGCTCCTCGAAACGGTCCGAGGCGGCGGGCTCCTGCTTGCCGTCGGCCTGGTCGGTCGACTCGTCCAGCGGGGCGGAGGTTACGTCGTACACCCGAAGCTGGGGCGTGCTGAACCACGTCTGCTCGATGCTGGTGGTCCGCTGCCAGGGGATGCCCGGGTCGGTGTTGCTCTCATCCATGTAGGTCAGGATGATATCGTCGCCCTTTTCCACCGTCAGTTCGCTGCGGCGGGCGGGCTTCTTGCCGGATTCGATCGGGAAGACCGTCCCCAGGAACACGCCCGAGTGGGCCTCGGTCTCGATGGCCTCCAGCTCGACGGGCTTGCCCAGCGAGGTCCGGGCCTGGAACTTCACCCGGTCGGGCTGGTGCGAGACGTCCATGTCCGGGTCGGAGATGAAGACCTTCACCACGTCGCCGGGCTTGAAGCGGTACATCGGCACGTAGCGGGGACGCGCCTCGCCACGTGACTGCTCGTACTCCACGAAGCACGCGCTGATCTGCGCGTTGGAGTAGGTGGCCGTCAGGAACGCCTCGTGCAGTTCCTTACCGCGCGAGAGCACGCTGGGGTCCTCGTAGGTGACCGAGATCCGGTCGCCGGGAACCAGCTCGAGCTGCTTGTTCTTCCGCAGTTCGAGGAAGTCGTCCTTGGTGGGCAGCACCGTGTCGCCGGCGGCGTCGGTGAGGGTGATCTCGTTGATCGCCGGGGCGTCGGTTTCGAAGTCCAGCATCACCAGCCGAACCACGCGGGCCTGCGTGCCGGAGGGCAGGTCGATGGAGGGTTTGACGAACGACATCTCAAACGTCTCGTTGTCCTTGTCGGCGGTGATCGTCGCAGCGGGCACTTTCACACCATCGGCGATCAGGTCGTTCTTCCCCGGGTCAAACATCTCGGCAGGGCAGGGGGCCATGAACGGCGCCTCTTCCGTGTCGCACATCAGCTCGAACTCGGGCTTGGTGTTGTCCGAGGCAATCACGTAGATGTCGATCCGGTGGACGCCCTTGGCGATCTTCTTCTGGACCTCGGGGAAGGAGCTGGACTGGCCGCGTCGACCTCGGCGGGACTCGCTGGCTTCGCCGTCCAGTACGAGGATGTAGCGGATGCCCTCGGTCTTGCCCTTGTGATCCAGGCGGAACGTGCGGATCTGCCGGCGAGGCTGATAGAACGCCGCCGAGATCTTCGCCACGTAGTAGCGATCATCGTCCTTGTGATGCAGGTTGATCTTCTTGCCCAGCCCATCGGCAATGTTCCAGCCCCACGAAACCTTCGGCAGCGTGATGTTGCTCTCGGCGGCGGGCTGGTCCTTGGCCAGGTGGCCCCATTCGATGTACTCGTTCAGCTCGTCCAGGCGGGTCGGCACATTGCGCGGATCTTCCACGCGGACCGCACGGACCTTCGGCGAGCCATCCCACTGCTCGATCTTGCTCGGCCAGGACCCGATCGTGGTGAACCGTTTCCCGTTGAGCGAGGTCTGCAGCAGGAACTTCTTGATGCGTCGGCCCGGCACGCCGGCGGTGACCGCCATCTTGTTGAGCTTGACGTTGTCGTTGAGGTCCACGCTGAAGGTCTTGGGTCGCTGGTTGTTCGGCTGGGCGACCCACGGGCCGTAATCCTTCTTCGAGATGGCGAAGTTGGCGTACTTGCCTTCCTGCGTGTCCGAGGCCATCGCGATCGGCTGACCGCTGGCGGTGGGCACGCTACCCTCGAAGACACCCGAGTGGGTGTCGGTCTCGGTGAGCACGAGGTCGCTCACGGTATCGCCGCTGGCGGCGGTGACGCGGACGCGGACTTCGTCCTTGCCCGCCGTCACGCTGCGATCGGGGTCGACTACGCGGATGTTGATCTCGTTGCCGGGCTTGACCTGGCTGTTCGACCGTACCGTGGAGAGGGCGACCTGCTCTTTCTGTTCCTCGGTGGCGTTGATGCGCTTGCGGATCATATCTTCGACGGCCTTCTGCTCGCGCTGCTCCTTGGTGAGAATCTCACCGGAGGAGGCGTGCAGCTCGCCGTCTGTGACCACGCGGAGGGCGTGGGTCATCTGGCGGGTGATCTTATTGGCCTTCTTGAACTTCTCGGAGAAGTCGTACCGCACCACGTCGCCCCCCAGAAGCTGCAGGACGTGGTCGCCCTTGTTGATCGGCTCGAGGGCGGTGGCGATCTGTCCACGGAACTTCGTTTTTGAGTCGCCGAACGGCGTCAGCAGGAACACCTCGCGGTCGCCGCTCTTGGTCCATGCGACGATTTCGATATTGGTGCTCTTGCCGACAACCGAGAGGTTGCGGTCTTCCAGGGTGACCTTCAGGGGCATCCCCGGAACCAGGTACCGCTTGGCCGTCAGGCTTCCGATCTGCAGGTCGGTGGGGTCTTCGAGCTTTTTGAGCTTGAGGTTGATGCGTCCTTCGAGAATGCGTGCCTCGGCGTGGTCGGGCGCCAGCGAGAAGACCTTGTCCAGGGCTTCCTTGGCGTCGGCGTGCTCGCCCTGGTCGAACTTCACCAGGGCCAGTTGGTACTGTGCCTCGGTCCGCAGCCACTTGTCCTTGCGGTGTGCGAGCTTCTCGAGCACCTTCAGGGCCTGGTCGTACTGGCGTGTCTGCCGGTCGACCTCGGCCACGCGGAGCATCGCCTGCATCTGGGCCTGGGTGCCCTCGAACTCCCGGGCCATTGCCACGGCGTTGTAGCTGGCGCGGGCCTTGGGGAACTCGCCCTTGGCGAAGGAGATGTTGGCGTAGGCGTTCTGCAGGGCGGCGCGGATCTCCGGCTCGAAGCTCGACGTGGCCGAGTCGAACCACTGGATCATCGCCTCGGCGAGCGTCTCGGCGGCCTGGTAGCGGCGCGCCTCGATGTTCTTCTCGATCAGCCAGAAGCAGAACTGCGGATCCAGGTCCTTGAATGACTGAAGGAGGCGGTCTTCATTCTTCAGGTAGGTCTCCCAGGCGGTCTGCTCCTTGCCCACCAGGTACGAGGCCTGCGAGACGAACAGCGGATACCGCGGGTCCGAACGGTCGACGGGAATCACCGCCCCGATCTTCGCGACGGCCGACGAACGCACCGCCACCACCGTGGAACGGGCGTCTTCGGGCATTCGGCCCTTTGCCAACTCCAGCCCGCACATGCTGGTCACCAGCGCCAGGTCGTGTTGTTCGTTGGAAATGAACGTCCGGGCCTGATCGGCGAGATGACGCATGTAATCGTCTTGGTTCACATCGCGGCCGATCTTCCAGAGGTGCGGTAGCACGCGATACAGCTCGGTCCGACGGTCCTGGGCGATCATCGCGTCGTGCAGCAGGCGGCCCATCGTGGCGTAGTGCCAGCCTTTCGACCAGTAGCTCGGAGTGGCGTTGGGGAAGATCCCGAGCAGCACATCTACCTCGTCCTTGCTGAGCTTCGTGCCGTTGTCGATCTTCTCCAACTGCCCCATGTACGGGGCGTACGGGCGAGAGGGAGCCGCTTCCAGCCGGGCCGTCACTGCCTTGAGTCGCTCGAAGAATTCCTTGCGCCCGGCGTCGGTGGTGATGTCCTTGGCCTGCTGGAAGTACGCCCAGCCCATCGCGTAGATGTCCCAGCGACCCTTGCCGTAGTGGTCGGTGAGCTTGTCGGTGAACTCGGGGCCGATCTTCTTGTCTTCTGCCAGGCGACGGCACCAGTCGTAATACTCGTCGCGGGAATACAGCCGCTTGCGATCGTCCTCAAAACCCAGGGGCATGGTCTTGTGACCCTTGAACTCCTCGGCGGCGGCACGAATGATCTTCCCGTCCTTGTCCGTGCCGTACTGCCAGTACGCGTAGTCGTAGAACCCCAATTCCTTCGCCTCGGCGATGTAACGGGAGTCGAACCACGACTCGGGGGAGTACTTCCTGGCGAGCTTGGGGAACTCGCGCCTCACCAGCCACATCTCGCCCACCACCGGGCTGCGGACCGAGTCGAACCCGTCGTAGCCGACCTTGGAGAGCAGTTGCTTCTCGATGAGGGTGGTCATCAGCTCGGTTCCGCTCTCGCGGTCGTCCCAGCCTCGGCCGTTGCGGAGCATGCGGAACTGCCCGAAGAGCTCTGCCCAGAACTCGCCCTTTTTGGCGAGCTTCAGCAGGGCGCCATCGAGGACCCCCGCGATGCGCTTGGCGTCGTCCTTGTGCTTGCTGTCGATGTTGTTCCATCGCCAGCGGTACTGATCGTCGATGACGTAGTCGACGAGATACTCCAGCGTGCCTGCGTGTTCGGAGCGGTCGTATCGGTCGAACATGTCCTTCAGCACGTGCGTCTGCAGGTCGATGGTGGAGAAGTTCCGCCGGGTGGCCAGCAGCGTGCGGAGCGCCAATCGACCCGTCGGAACCTGGCGGTAGTCCTTGATCTGCTTGTAGGCGGCCTGGCCGGCCTTGACGTAGGCCGGGCGGTCGCGGTCGTTGTCCGCCTGGATCAGCAGCGTGAACTGCTTGCACAGTTCATTGGGCGCCTGGTCCGGGTCGCCGCCCTTGATCGATTTGACATCCCGCAGCAGCGCGTCCAACTCGTTGAGCAGCTTGCGGGTCGAGTCGGGCATCTTCTCTTTGTTCTTGCCGCCTCCGTACTCCCGACGAACCCAATTGGCCCAGCCGCTGTAATCGCGGCTGATCTGGTTGTAGACCTCCTTGCGATCACGCTCCGACCAGGGAACCCACGCCAAGGCCTTGATATGCTTGGCGATCTGCGACTTGTCGTTCTCGTCCTTTCCGGAGTACTTCCAGACGTACTTGAAATACTCCTTGGCGGCGTCTTCGTCGTAATATGCTGCCGGCGAGGTCGCCAGGTGTTTCAGACCCAGATAGACCCATACCTCGCCCTCGGGCAGGGGCGTCTTGTCGTCGTCTTTGTCCTCGTCCAGCAGGTTCTGCAGGGCGGGGATCAGTTCCTTCTCGACACCATAGCGAATGTCGTTGTGGCCGAATGCCCACGTCTCGCGCGTCATGTAATGGTCGACGACCTTCTTCCAGTCCTTCCCGCCGACGGCGATCGCCTTGATGGTGGCGGCCTCGCGCGAGTAGGTATTGCTCAGGATGTCGGCGAGCTTGTGATAGTCGCCGAGATCATCGAGCTTCGCCTGCAGGGAAATTCGCCGCAAGGACTTGCCCTTAAAGATGTTAGCGTTGTCCATCACCAGCTTGGTCCACTGCTGGGCCGAGGCGAGGTGGTCGGCGTGATACCACTGGGCGATCTTGAGCTTGTCGTTGTCCGGCAGGCGCGAGAACGCCTGGACGAAGAATGCTTCCTTGAGCGTTTGCTGTCGCTTCCAACTGTTGTTATCAAATCGGCCTGCTCCACCGGCGAAGATCCGGCAGATGTCTTCGAGCGTCCCGGCCGACGGGGCATCCTTGAGGTAGTCCCGGGCGGCTGCCGTGACCGAGCCGAACTGGCGGTCGAGCAGTTGTTCTTCCTTGCCGGCCGAGGCGGCCTGGAACGCGAGGTTCTCGGCGATCAGCTTCCAGCGGGCCGAGCGGACCTTGCTGTCGCGGATGAGCTTACTCATCTTCCGGGCGGCGGAGAGGGTGTTGAAGTGTTGCTTGTCGGCCTTGGTGAGTTCATCGGCCAGCTCGTCCAGGAGCGACCAGTAGTGCAGGCGTTCCTTCTCGATGGGCATGCGGTCTTCCAGCACGTCCACGAGGTAGTTGGCCATGGCAGGCCAGTCTTCTCTGCGTCGGGCGGTGCGCAGGAACCACAGGTCGAACTTGCGGGCGGCTTCGGTGGAGCGGAAGCGCGTGCCGTTCTGGGCGATGAACTGGTAGGCGTCGTCCTCGGAGTCGAGGAAGTCCACCAGAATGTAGTACAACTTGGCGGCCGATCGGGAGGCGACCTCCTTGCTGTCGCCGTTAACCGCGCCGTCTTTGCCTGCACTGGAGAGATAGGCTTTGTATCGCGCCGCGGCGCTTCGGAAGTCGGCCGACAGGACGGCGATTTCGGCGGCCTCCCGCAGCAGCGTCGGGGACGGCTGGAAGTTCCGCGTGAAGTACCCGCGCAACGCCAGCGACGTCGTGTACGATCGTCCCAGGGATCGGCCCATCTCCAGCAGCGAGTGGATCTCCTTCTCGCTGGTTTCGGCGGGGCTGGTCTGCACCTTCTTGAGCAGGGCGGTGAACTGCTCCTGCTTCTTGTCGTTCTCGTTCGGGGCGCCGAAGGCGACGGTGGCGCTCAGCGCGGCGATAATCGTCAGCGTGATGAACTTCTTCATGACTATTCCTGACCCTTCAGGTATTCGTTGATCGTTTCGAGCCACTTCTTCGCGGTCGGGGCGTACTTACTGGTGGGATACTCAAACACCAGCTGCGAGCACTTGTCTTTGGCCTTGGGATAATTGCCGTTGCGGAAGGCCACCACAGTCCATTTCATCAGCATCTGGTCCAGGAACTGCGCGTCGGGATAGTCCTGGAAGATCTGGTCCAGCATGTCGTCGGCCTGCTTGTAGTCCTTGGTGGTGATGTAGTAATCCACCAGCTTCGCCAGCGACTTTCCGGCAAACTCGCTGTCGGGGTAGCGTTTCGCGCAATCGCGATAGGCCCGGATGGCGGGCTCGGCGTTCTCGCCCTGGGTGGTTTCCCGGCATTGGGCGATGTTGTACTGCGCCTCGGCCTTGACCTGCGACTGCTCCAACTGCAGGATCTGCTCGAAGACCTTGATCGCTTCGCCGTAGTCCTTGTTCTCCATCTTCGCCTGGCCGATGCCCATCAGCGCCGAGTCCACGAACGGCGAGTCGGGGTAGAGCCGGCTGAACAACTGGCAGGTGGCGATCGCGGCGGGGTAATCGTCCTGGGCGACGTGCAGTTCCCACTTGAGCTTGAAGGCTTCCTCTTTCAGCGAAGCGGGGATCGGCGCCTGGATGCGGATGATCTCTTCCACGCGGGCCAGACCCTCGTTGGACTTGGTCTTCGCGCCGTCCATCAGGCCCATCGCCTTGAAGATGCGCGCCAATTCGAGATAGGCCGTCGCCTCGACGGCGTTTTTCTTGGCCCGCAAGACCGGGTCTGCCACCATCGACTGCATCGCCCGCGGCTCGCCGCCCATCGAGTCGATGACGGTGGTCTTCGCGGTCGCGATGCGCGGGGCCTCGCCACCGATGTGCAGACGATCCTCGTACGAGACGATCACCTCATCGTCAAGCCGGCAGCTCAGTACGTCATCGGAGCGGTCCGCCACATCGTCTTTCGTCACCGGTGCAATGAGAACCTTGCCACCAAACTCGCCGGTATGCACGACGTCGCCTTCGCCCAACTCGGTCAGTTCGACCATGACCTCGTCGCGGATTTTGTACTGATCTTCCTTGCGGTATTCGAGGTCTTCGGTGACGTCCCCCTCGCGGATGGCGTCCTCGGTGACGCGGTATCGGCTGATGAGCTTCACGAAGGTTTTCTGTCGCTTGGCGTCGGTGTCCAGGTCCGCATCCCGCAGCCGAATGAACAACGGCTGACCGAGGAACGCGGCGTCCACGCCGGACTCGAACGTGCCCATGGTGAAGTTCACCGCACCGGTGGAGACCACCTTGGTCTTCTTCACGCGGGGGACGTCCTTCTGCCCCGAGCGGGTGTTGTCGTCCAGGTACGTGGTGGTAATCTCGTCGCCGCCGATGACCTGCAGCTTGCCGTCGCCTTTGACGGGCCGGCCGATCTCGGTGGGCACCCAGCCGATGAACATCGCCCGATCCAACGAAAGCGGCTCAATCTTCACCGTTTCCTTATCGCCCCGGGAGGTCTCGATGGAAATCGTGGTCTCTTCACCCATACGGTGGAGAATCGGCAGGTCGGCGTCGGCGATCTTCACGTAGAAGCGATGGCCCGCTTCGACGTATTTGGTCGTCGGGCTGTCGGGATCCACGAACGTGCCCACCAGCGACAGGGCTCGGATCGCCTTGCTCCAGTTGCTCTGGGAGAAGTGACACAGCCCGATGTAGTAATACGCCTGATTCGCCCACACCGTGTTGGGGTATCCGCTTGTGATCTTGCGGAGCACCGGGAAGGCCGCGGAGTACTGACGAATGTTAAAGTAGCTGACGCCCGTGAGATACATCGCTTCGAGATACACCTCGCGCGTCTCGGAGTCGAGCTTCTCGCCGGTCTTCTTCAGCCGCCACAGCGGACGGAAGTAGTCGACGGCTTTGGGATACTGGTGACGCTCCGCGAAGTGCTTGCCCAGCGCCAGATACGCCTTGTTGCGCACCTGCGTGTCGGGGAACTGCTTGACGACGCTTTCGAGCATCTTCACGCCGCGATCGTACTCGCGGACCGCCAGCAGTTCGGTCGCCTTGTCGTACCGCATCCGAGCGATGCGTTCGTCCTCGCTCATTTCAGGCCTGCGGGTCTTCGCCTCGCGGGCAGCGTAGGCGATCGACAAAGCGAGCACCACCACAGCCGCAGCCAATGGAATCCATCGTGTCTTTTTCATGGCGTTATTCCACATCCACTCCGCCCCCTGTCTTGACGTTCATTCGTTCCAGCTCATTGTGAGCATCGCTGGACTCCGAACTCTTCGGATATTTCTTGAGTACCGCCCTCAAAGCGGCGACGTACGACGTGTTGGATCGCTTCTTTCCGCCACTTCGCCCGTGAACCCGGGCAATCGCCAAAGCAGCACGCGGAGAGACCTTCTTGAAGAACGCCTCGATCTCCTTGAGCTGGGCGATGGCTGATTTGGGCTCGCCGGCCTTCTCGTAGCAACTGGCGATCGCCCAGAGCGTCTCCGGCGGATCATCGGCCTGGCGATAGCAGCGGATGGCGTCCTTGTATTTCTTGGTGGACTCGTACAACTCGCCGGTAATCCACAGCGCCTCGCGGGCATAGTCGGGAATGTTCGCGACTTCCTTGCCCAGCTTGATACCCTTTTCGTACTCGCGGGCCGACTTGTAGCCGCGGAGCAGCACCATCTGCCCGAGGTCCTTGTCCTTGAAGCTCTGACAGATCGCCTCGGTGATCTTGATGTCCTTGCGGGCCATGTAACCGGCCAGGTCGGTCTTCTGCTCGTCGGTGAGCTTGCCCAGCTCGATCTTCTCGAACACGTTGGCGGCCATTTCCTGCTCGCCGACGTCTTCGTAAAGCACCTTCATCAGCGTGATCAGCTGACCGTTGGTCATTTTGTCCAGGTCCAGCTTCCGGTAGTACTCGTTGACCTTGGTCTCGTGTTCGGCATACAGGCGGATCCAGCGGATCGTCCGCCCCCAGGCGCCCTTCTCCTGATAGTTGGCGTACTGGTTGTCCAGGCGTTGGAACCACTTTTTGCGGTCCGTCTCGTGTTGATAGTGGTAGTTGGCCAGGTCGATCTGGAACTCGTCGTCTGAAGGGAACTTCCCCTCCATCTGCTGGGCCCAGTAGCGGTAGAACCGCTTGCGGCGGTCGGTGTCGTCCTTGTCCCACCACTTGCCGAACCGCTCGACGCGGTGGCGGATCATCTTCCAGTAGTCCTCGTTCTTGATCGTCTCGCCGTCGATGTTCCTCGGTCGGCCGTGGAAGGTCTTGACCTTTTCGTAGAACTCCCGCAACGACTCTTCGTTGGGGTTGGTGGCGATGTAGTACTTCGCCACCTCGTCTATGGCGTGGTCGGCAGCCGAGGAATTGCTCCGGCGGAAATCGATCGCCACCTGCTTGTAGTAGGGGATCGCCTTGGAGACCTCATTGGTCTCGGCAAGATGGTCGGCCAGGCGGTTAATCGCCGTGGCTGCAAGCACATGCGTTCGATAGTCCTTGTCGCGGGCCATCTCCGACCAACACTTCATGGCGTCCTTCTTATGGCCGTTCTCCCAGTGGGCCAAACCTTGGAAGAACAGCGCCGCCGAGGCGTACTTGATGTGGTTGGGGAAGTAGTCCAGGACCTCGTTGTACTCCTTGATCGCCTTGAACCGCTTGCCGTCCTTGTGCAGACAACGGGCCTTGCGCAACACCGCGTAGGCGACGATCTTGGAGCGCGGATACTCCATCAGGAACCGCTTGTACAACGGCAGCGCGGTGCGATAGTCATCCTTGCCGTAAAGCTTGTCAGCCTTGTCGATGAGCACGCCTTCGAAGGTGTCCAGCTTCTTCCGCTCGTCGCTGGAGAGAGCCACCTCGTGGTCCTTCCAGTTGCGACCGGCCTTGGCGGCCATCGCCACCAGCAGGACAACCAACAGGCCTGTAAGCAGTTGTGATCGTTTCATGGGAATCTTCCTGACTCACAAAATACGCAGGGAGCGAGGTCTTCTGCGAAGTCTCCCCTGTAGAACCGGATCAGGAACCGGGGGTTTCGCTTCAGATTGAATACACGCCCGACAATTTTCCCGCCGCCGGGAATGCACATAAGGAAGCAGCCGCCCTGTGGATTTCAGAGATTCCGATACAGCTGGAACGTCTCCGCCGCCAGATCCGTGATGCGGACCTCGTCGTAGCCGCGAAGGCTGGTGCGAAGCGTGTTGTTGAGCCGATCCGTCCATCGCGCGGGAATCCCGCTGGCCCCGCGCATCATGCCCACGATGGAGCCCACCGTCGCGCCGTTGCAGTCGGTATCGAACGCCGCCTGGACGGCCATCCCCACGCTCGGCCCGAACTCGCCCTCGCCCCACAGAAGGGCCGCCGCGCAGATCATCGCGTTGGAAATGGTGTGGCACCAGTGATGGGGGTTGTGGTCGTCCCAACGCTCATGGATCCGTTCGACGGCCTGGTCGTGGGTGAGCCCCTCGTCGTACCAGGCGAGGACCTCCATGATGTCGGCGTGGAGGCGCGAGCTTTCGGGAATTTCGCTGAGTCCGGCCGCCAGCAGCGCGGGGGGCTCGTCCTGGCAGCAGGCCGCGGCGATCAGGGCGGCCATCAGCATCTCGCCGTAGATCCCGTTCTTCACATGCGAGATGCTCGCGTCGCGGAAGGCCCACTCAGCCGCCCGCTGAGGATTGCCCATGTTCACGTAGCCGAAGGCGTCGGCGCGGATCTGCGCTCCGATCCACTCGCGGTACGGGTTGCCCTCGATGGCCGACCGCGGCGGCAGGAGCGTGTTCGCGAGGTTCCGGTAGGCGACGCGCTCGGCGGTGCAGGTGCTCCCCAGCGGGATGTTCGCCAGCCAGAACTGCCCCACGTGGCGCGGAGTGAAATCGGCTCCGTGTTTCCGGACGATCAGGTGTCCGGTGAGCGTGTAATTCGTGTCGTCGTCGACGGGCATGTAGTTCAGCTTGTCGCACCCGTCGCGGGCGACCAGGTCCGGGAATTCCTCCGCCACCTTGCCGCGTCGCCCGAACCGGATGTAATCGCGCACGGGCCACTGCTTCGTCGCCTTCAGGAACGGCCAGAAGCGGTCGGCTTTAACACCCTCGGCCGCCTTGCCGAGAAAACAGCCGATGCACCGTCCCAGCCATGCGCCACTCAGGCGGTCCTGCAACTCGCCCAACGGGGGGACGTTCTTGAACGAGCGGGGCCCGCGCGGGCGAAGCGTGCGAATGCCCTTCAGGTCCGACGGTTCGACAAACTTGAAGTCGGCCCGCAGGGGCAGCAGCTCCCCCTCGTGGAGCAGATCGCGGGCCTTGTCCTGTCGGCCGGGCGTCGCCAGGTCATCGGCGTCCATGCGGATCATCCGTCGAAACCGCCGCCGCAGGGACGTTGGGATGTCCTTGCCTTCGTCGTGCAGCTGCTGCAACTCCGTCTCCAGGTCGTGGCTGTCCAGCCACAGCCACGGGTTCCTCATAATCGCGTCGCTCATGGCGTCCTCGCAATCGGCTTCGGCCTCTGGGTGTCCGGTCCTGTATATCGTTGGTGGCGCCGAAACACAAACGACCCCGGCGATTTGAGCTCCGCTGCCCGCTGCGTGAATGGATCGCATTCATCCGTGCTGAAGGGGGTGGAGCCCGGGAAGCAACACACAGCGTCTTGTCGCCACCGGGCGAATCGGGTATTCTCCGCATCGGAATCGCCGTCCGCGGCGGTCCCGCGGGCCTGTAGCTCAGCGGTTAGAGCAGGGCACTCATAATGCCTTGGTCGGGGGTTCGAATCCCTCCGGGCCCAGTCTTCGTTCGCCGCGAGCTCTTCTCGCGGCGGGCGAGGGCTGTCACGTCGTAGCCGAAGGCGGAGACGGACATTGCATTGCTGAATGCGGCGAACTTCGTCTCGGCAAGCCTCAATCCCGCAGAATCCACCCCGGCGGGCCGTCGCGCTTTCGGCCAGTGTTCAAAGGGTTCTGCGATCCTTGCCCGATCCGCCTCAGCCGGACGCTTGGACGCGCTCCGCCCCAAAACGCCCCATATCGGCCCCGGAAGTCTCTCTATCGCCCGAGAATCTCTGTTCCGCTTGGTCAACCCCCAGCGCGTCCAAGGCTCCGCAAGTCGTTGATGCAAATGCTCCTAGCGCAAAAGCCGAATTCTTGGTCGCGCCGGGTTCCCAATGATATGGCAGCTCATGCAAGTGCAACGGCAAACCCCTCGACCAAAGGCTTGTTGACAGCAATCGCTAAACGCGGCTATGATCGCACCTCGTGGACATGGGGGCACCAAAGCCCCGTGCCTCGAAGGGCAAAGTGCATGGCCAAGTCGCAGGACGACATCATGACCCTCGACGACCTGGCGGCTTACATCAAGCTGTCAAAGTCGTCGCTGTACAAGCTCTGCCAGGCCGGGAAGGTGCCCGGCACGAAGGTCGGGCGGCACTGGCGCTTCCACAAGGACGTGATCGACACTTGGATCAAGGACGGCGTGCCACCGACCCAGCCGTATGGCCGGGATGTATGCCGCCGCAAGCGACCGAAGCAGTAACCGGAGACCAGGCAGAGGAAATCAACGCGGAGAACCGTTTGACACCAAGGCCACCATCAGAGCAGGAGACACGCAGGGATCGCATCGATCCGATGCTGGCCGCATCGTGCCGGACACGCAGCGAGTAGACTTGACGCAGTGAACGAGGCCGAACGGCCTGGCAGGCTTCGCATGGACACGCGAAGCCAACGGCCCGCGCTGCCGACCGCGCGGCGCTGGAGAAGAAGCTCAAGGGCCACTACGCGTATTACGGGATTACCGGCAATTACGCGGCCCTGTTGGGCTTCTACAAAGGCGTCCTGCGGAGCTGGAAGAAGTGGCTTAGCCGACGTTCGCAGAAGGCGCACATCAGCTGGGCCCGGTTCCATCGGCTGTTGGAGCAACACCCGCTGCCTCGGCCGGTGGTCGTCCACTCCGTATGGCCTCGCGTAGCGAAGCGATGATTCGAGGAGCCGGATGCGACAATTCCGCACGTCCGGATCTGCGGGGGCCCCGGGTGAGCAATCACCCGGGGCTACCCAACCCCGTCACGGCCGTTCCGGATCTTCGCCGACAGCCTCTGCTTCGCCGATCTACAGGGCAGCGGCCGACGGGATTGCATTCTGCTGAAGGACCGCTACCGCAACTTCTACGCCTACGATTCAAAACTCGACCCGCTGTGGCAGATCCGCACGAACATCGGGCATTACCCGCACCCCAGGCCGGTAGGCGACCAACTGGACGAGATCGCCGTCGGGTACGCGCTGCTCGGCCCGGACGGGACGCCGCGATGGGACTACGGGGAGAAGATCATCGACCACGCCGACAACACGGTG
>JBKHCL010000109.1:0-10080 GCA_046541875.1 Phycisphaerae bacterium
TGTAGGGCCCGCAACTTGTTGCGGGCGGAAGGCCTCAAGCATGTAGGGCCGGCGAACCACCGGGATCGAGCCCGGCGATTCATAATATGGAGATGCGGCTTGTTCGCGTGAGGGCGTGGTATCCGGCGAACCGAGGTGGTTTGCCGGCGGAACGACTGGATGCGTTCTATCCCCCACCTGACGGTGGGGGCTTCTCTCCGCACGGCTGGGCTTTTTGGCGCGTATCTGATGATCCGTCTTGAGGTCCGACGGACCGATAGGCGGGGGCTTTCACGATACTCAGAGCCAATCGGATTGGTGCCGGCTCGGCACACAGAAAAACCCCCGCGGTTGCGAGGCGCGGGGGTTTCGTTCAGCTATTCCCAACAGGGAGAATGTTCAGGTCGCTCGCGCTAGCACATGGCTGCGAAGCTCAGGATGATCAGAATCACCATCTTCACGCGATGTCGGAGCACGTCGTCATTCACTCGGATCGCCTCCATGGGCAAACCTCCTTCGTTTGTGACGTACACCATTATACGGCAGATTCCCGAATCCGAAAAGGGGGTTTTTGATCTCGATACGTGCTGCAAGTGTTTCTATAAAAGGGGCTTATAAGATGTTAAACTGGGTAAGCGTC
Source organism: Phycisphaerae bacterium (assembly GCA_046541875.1). Classification (GTDB taxonomy): domain Bacteria; phylum Planctomycetota; class Phycisphaerae; order SM23-33; family SM23-33; genus CAZFPT01. The sequence continues at coordinate 620 of JBKHCL010000109.1, forward strand.
TCCGCCGGGATTTCTACGGCCGGGCCGGGTCGACAATCAGCGTGCGTCGGCCCGTCTGACCCTTCTCGATACCGAATCGCGTGCCGGTCGGCTGGCCGGACTCCAGCGTGCGTCGGACGGTGTAATCGCCGAAGAACCCGCGGAAACGGACCACGCCGTCGGCGTCGGTGGTGAGCGACTCGCGTGTCATCCACTCGTTGTTGATCAGTTCGTTCATCCGGTGATACAGCGGCGTAAGATCGTGGCCGCTGCTGCGATCATTCCGCCAGCGGATCGCGTTGTTCATGATGCCCCAGAAGAAGAAGCTCTCGACGGCCGGGTGCCCGAACGCGACGGTGAGGAAGTTGCCGACGTATTCCGCCTGGAGCTGGTCGATCTGCTCCTGGGGCATGCCCGCCTCCTGCAGGTGTTTGGTGTGGGCCCAGAACTCGGTAATGTGCAGCGGCAGGCCGGCGGGCGCGAGGTGTTCGTACGCCTCGATCTGCAGGGCATGGTCGCTCCAGCCGCCGGTGTGGGATTGCAGGCCGATGACGTCGGGCAGGGCCCCGCGCGCATCCAGCGCGTCGATGAGTTCCAGGAACCGCTCTCGCTGGAATCGACTGGTGACGCGGGTCCCGTCGGGCGTCGTGGGTGCGTCGGCCTTATCGCGATCGGTCAGGCCGTAATCGTTGACGGTGTAGAGCGCGTCGGGGTCTTCCTCTCGCGCCCAACCCAGCACCGGCGCGATGTACTCAGCCAAATCGTCGGCCGACTCGATGTGAGGCCAGTGGCGGTTGTCGAGGTTCTTGAAGGCCGGCTCCCAGAGGGCTTCGTTGACGATGTCCCAGACGGTCACCTTTCCGCGGGCGCCGGCGACCAGGTTCCGCACGCGGACCTCGGCGAACTTCATGCGCGTTTCGTGATCGTACTTCATGACCCAGTCGGGCACGCACTTGGGGATGGACCAGAACAGCGGATGCCCCTTCACCGTAAGCCCTTCGCCGGCGGCCCAGTCGACGCAGGCGTGGAAGTACTCGTATTGCGGCTCGCCCTGGAGGTCCTCGCTTTTGGGCCCGTCGTTGCGGGTTCGTTCGGTCCAGTAGCACAGGGCGGTGGCGGAGTTGAGCAGGTCGGCGAAACGGCGTTTGTAGTATCGCCAGCGGTCGTGATGGGCCTGGTCGGTGCGGTAGGCGCGGTCGAGGTTCCAGAGCTGGTCGCCAAAGCAGAACGCCTGTCGCTTCTGGATGACGTCGACAGGCGTCTGGGCCAGGGGCGATCCGTCCCTGCGCACCAGCCGCAGTTCGACGTCCGTCTTGCGAATGCGTTCGATGCCGGCTCGCGCGTCGCGCAGAATGTCGTCGTGATCGTTGGGGTTGTACACTTCGGCGGAGTCCATCGCTCGCCATTCTTCTCCGCCGGCTCCGATGCGTGCCATGGGTAAATGCGTCCTTTCGGTTCGGGCTGTGCCCGGGGTCTGAGGGTGCCTGTCAGGTGTGGTAGTCGGCGTTGATGGCGATGTACTCGCGCGTCAGGTCGCAGGTCAGGGCGGTGTATTCGCCGGTGCCCAGCCCCAGATCGCATTCGATCGTCAACACGTCGGTGGTCATCTTCTTGGTGAGTTCGTCGGGGTCGAAGCGTCGGCCGACGCCTTTGGAGAAGACGGTGACGCCGGCGAGTTTCACCCGCAGTCGATCGGGGTTCACCTTGGCGGCCGACTTGCCCAGCGCCATCACGATGCGTCCCCAGTTGGGGTCGCAGCCATGGGCGGCCGTCTTTACCAGCGGCGAGTCGGCGACGCTCTTGGCGGCGAGTTTCGCGTCCTTCGCTGACCGCGCGTTGCGCACCCGCACCTCGATGACGCGCGTGGCGCCCTCGCCGTCGGCGGCGATCTGCCACGCCAGCGATTTGCACACTTCGCGCAGGGCACGGACGAACGCGAGGAAGTCTTTGGACCGCGCGGTGAGAGGCTTGTTGCCCGCCGCCCCCGACGCCAGCACCGCGACGGTATCGGACGTGGATGTGTCGGTATCGACGGTGACGGCGTTGAACGTTTCGTCGACCGCGGACGCGAGCGCCTTGTGCAGGGCGGCCGGCGTGATGGCGACGTCCGTGGTGATCGCGCCGATCATCGTCGCCAGGGACGGGGCGATCATCCCCGAGCCCTTGCAGATGCCCGCGACGGTGGCCTGCTTTCCGCCGACGGTGACCTGTTCGACGGCCGACTTGGGCTGGAGGTCGGTGGTGAGAATCGCCCGGGCGACGGCGTCGTCGTGGCCGGTGTCCAGTTGCCCGCAGGCGTCGTCGATGCCCGAGCGGATCTTGTCCATCGGCAGACGTCGGCCGATCACGCCGGTGGAGGCGACCAGGATCTGCCCGGCCTCTGCGCCGATGCCCTTGGCCGTCCGGTCGGCCATGGTGCGGGCGTCTTTGAGCCCGGCCTTGCCCGTGCAGACGTTGGAGCAGCCGGCGTTGATGACCATTCCCCGGGCCTTGCCTCGCCCGTCGGGGAGCATCTGTCGACACCACAGCACCGGCGCGCCGACGACCTGGTTGGTCGTCAACACGACCGCTGCCGACGCGACCCGATCGCAGGCGATGACGGCGAGGTCCTCGGTGTCGGCCTGCTTGACTCCGCAGCGAACCCCGGCGGCAGTGAAACCGGCCGGTAGCGTGATGTGTTGATTGCTGGGCATGATTGAGAAGTATTGTCAGGTTGGGGTTTACTGTTGCTCGCTAGTTGTCTACAGGAAGGAGACGTACTCGAATCTGCCTTGTGTCCACCGACACGAGTGCGCCTTTCTGCAACTCATCTCTGCACTGTTCGACCACACGGGCGATGAGATCCGCCACTTGAGGGCCTTTCATCCCCTCGATCCGTATCCGAAGGACCGATGGGCCAGTTTTTCCACTCAAAGCGAGAATGGCATGAAAGTCAGAATCCAGGGTGACGATCGCTCGATGCTCCCTGAGGCTGTACTCGATGAGTTCGGTATCAGCGCTGCAGGCCAGTCCGACGTCGCCTGCATGGAAGGTGTCATATCCCATCCCTGACAGGAGTTTTGCTGCAGTTCTCGGGAGTCCTTGGTCAAGAAGCAGCTTCACGAAGCCCTCAGCGGAATGACTCGGTCATCGGTGCATGCCGCGGCGAACTCCAGAGCTTGGCGGATATCTTCTTCCTCCAACTCGGGATACTCGTGCCGAAGCTCCTGGCGGTCAGGATACAACGCCACCGCTTCGACCACACGTCGCACCGTCAGACGAAGGTCGCGTATGCAAGGTTGGCCGTTCATGCGGGCCGGGTCTCGAGTGATGCGATCAAACGCCATGGCTGTGTCCTTTCATGGGACAGTATACCACGTCCAGTTCAGCTCGCCAGATAGCTTCGCACGGCGTCGCCGAGGGTCTGGTAGGTCCAGCGGCGTTTTTCGTCGTCGGTTTCCAGCAGGGTCATGCGGAATCCGTCGCGTTTGCAGTAGAACCCGCTGAGCGGGACCACGCAGATGCCCGTCGCGCCCATCAGGTAGTACACGAAGCGGGCGTCGTGGGGCGCCCCCTCCACCAGCGTCTCGACCATGTGGCGGATATCGTCGTTCTCGATGGGCAGGGTCTGGCGGTTGTTGAGCACGCCGTCCTCGAACATCAGCGTATAGTACAGCGCCCCGCCGGGGATGTTCGCGACGGTTCCATCGATTCCGCCCAGCGCCGCCTGCGCCTCGTCGGCCCGACCTTTCAGCATGGCGGCCCGGTGGCGCAGGTGCCCGATGTACCGCTCGTCGCCCATGATCCGCGGGACGGCCATCTGTGGAGCCGTCGTCGAGCACACCTCCAGCCGCTTGGCAGCCAGCAGCGAGTTGACGTAGCGCTGGAACATCTCGTCGCGGTGGCTGTTGAGCACTTCCAGCCACGCGCACCGCGAGCCCGGCCAGGGGACCTCCTTGCTGAGACCTCGCATGACGATCGCGCAGACATCGCCGATGATCTCCGAGAGGTGCATCGCCTCGTCCTGATCGAACACCACGTGGGCGTAAATTTCGTCGCAGATCAGGAACAAATCGTTCTGCCGTGCGATCTCGACGATGCCCTCGAGAATCTCCCGGGGATACACCGCCCCGGTGGGGTTGTCGGGGTTGATCAGCAAAATCCCGGCGATCGAATCGTTGTACTTCACCTTCAGGCGGATGTCGTCCAGGTCGGGCATCCAGCCGTTGTAGGGGTCCAGTTCATAGGTGAGATGCTCGTATCCGCTGTGGGCGCCCTCGGCCGAGCTGTGGGTGCTGTAGGCGGGGGTTGGTCCGAGAATGCGGGCCTCCCGCCGCAGGAAGCCATAGACTTTGCTCACCGCGTCGCCGACGCCGTTGAAAAACATGATGTCCGTGGGCGTCACCTGCGCGCCGCCGCGTTTGTTCACCTCGGCCGCCAACCATTCGCGCGTTTCCGGCACGCCGGCGGTGTTGCAGTATCCCCACGAAGCGTCCTGTTCCATGACGTCGTGAACGATGTCCTTGATCCAGGGAACCACCTGCTCGCCCTTCTGGATCGGGTCGCCGATGTTCTCCCAGGTGATGTCCAGTCCATGGTCGCGGAAACGGTGCGCGAGTTCGACGATCTCGCGGATCGCATAGGTCAAGCTGCCCGCGCCCCAGTGGACGATGTTCCTGCGCATGATGCTCTCTGCCTTTCCCGGTATCCTCAGGGCCGCCCGCCTCATGCGAGCAAGGCCAGTGCGAATTATGCCCGGATAGCTGCAGGCTTGCAAGAGATGCGATCGGCGATCGCGAATGTTGGCGAGATGATGTTGAGGCAGTCCATCAAACAACCGCTCTGCCTCCGAGAGAGGTCGGCCGGGAGGGCTTGCCGGGGGAAATGACTGCGTGTCATAGGCTTCCAGCGCATGTACAGAAGGCCCCTTCGATTTCGCTCAGGATTTCCAACTGGAAGGGCGTGCTACAACCGTAGGGCCCGCAACTTGTTGCGGGCGGAATGATTACGGGACCTCAAGACGGGGCGTCAGTGGTCCTCCGAACCCATCGCCCGAGATGCCCAGGCCACAGGGACTCTCTCAACCCAGCTCGAAGATCGACTGGGTCTTGACGATCGTCAGCGCCTCGGGGAAGGCGTGAAATGCAAAGACGTGCAGCTCGTTGGGCTTGGCTTCGTAGTCCAGGTACGTAAACGGCGTCAGCGAGCGGCTCATCCACATGGGGAACGGAACGAACAGCCCGCGTCGCGCCCCCAGCCGGGCCAGGTCGTGGTGCGTTCGGGAATACACTTGGGCGCTCATCGTCTCGACCTGGAAGTTCATCATGTAGTTGATTCCCTCGGAGCGCTTGGTCTCGTGGTCGCGCTCGCCGCGGAGGGGAATCTCCAGCAATCCGCCTCGCTGGGGCAGGGGGGTGTCCGGCTCGGCGAGTGCTTCCACCAGCGAGAACCCGTCGCGATGGAACCCGATCACGTGCGTGCAGCCGGTGACCCAGACCTCGGCTTCATAGCCGCCCTTGACGATCTGGTGGTCGTGATAGATGTCGAACAGCTCCGGGTGAAGGGGCCGATCGAACAGGTAAAAACGCAGGGATTCGAGGGCTTGTTTCTGGCCGATACTCATGGAACGCCACTCCTCTAAGGCACTTCTCATTATACGAGCAAGCCGGTCGCGAGGGAAGGATTTCCGCCCTCTTCCAGAGGGTCACTCGGCCGACTCGGCGGGTGGCGCATCGCCTGGGTCCCCTTGATCTTCATCGGCTGTATCGCCATGCTTCCTGCGCCGTTTCCGCGCGAGTTTCAGGGCCTTCTTCCGGGCGCGACGCCTGTTTACATGGGCCAGAAAGTCTTCTCGTCTCTTTCGGTAGACCCTGATTCCATAAAAGCTTACGAAGTACGTGATCAGCCCGAGAATCCCCCCGATGATCAGGCTTCCCAGCGTCAATGGCAGGAAGATCGGCCAGATGGCCTGCCACCACGCCTGGACGCGATCCCACCAGCCGCCCTGGAACTGCGAGGCCTGGCCGATCGCGTCAAGAAAGCGCGAAGATGAGTACTGACCGCCCAGAAGCAGGCTCCCGAGAAGATAGTTGGGCAGGAAGATGGGCACGAAGGTGAACGGGTTCGAGATCCACACGAACGGGACGCCCACGAACTTGTTCGCCCCCAGCAGCGCCGCCAGTGCGAACGCCAGGATCATCTGGAAGCCGATCGTCGGTGTCCACGTCACAAAGATCGCGATCGCCAGACTGAGGGCGATCCGGTGGGGCGTGTCGTCCACGTGCATCACGCGGTAGATGATGAATCGGCGCAGCTTCCGCCAGGCGATCCAGATCAGCCAACCGATTGTTCGAATCACAGCGCGGTGCGGCATCGCGGGAATCCTCGCGGGGAACTACGATCCGGGCTGAAACGGTGACTCGGCAGGCGTTGCCGCCGTGGATTCCAGCGCCTTGATCGCCTCCGACGCCACCTGCCCGGGTGGAATCAGGTCCATACACGTACCATGCAAACAGACCTTTTTCAAGCAGTGCCGGCAGGGAAGATCCGCCGAGATACTCACCCCGCCCGCCGGCGATTTCGGGTAATGTCCGGTCCGCTCGGAGATGGTCGGGCCGATCAGCACCACCACCGGCGTGCCCACCGCCTGGGCGATGAACTTCGCCGCCGAGTCGCAGCAGACCACCGCGCCCGCCGACGCCAGCATCGCCGCCAGCGACGGCAGGTCGGTCTGACCGGCGAGACTCACTGCCGAGTCCATCCCCTCAGCAACCCGGCTGCACAACTCCTGCTCCCTGCCCTTGTTCCCCAACACAGCCACGGACAGATCGCCCGGCAGCTCGGAAAGCATCTCCCGCCAGCGTCGCACGGGGTATTTCTTCGTCTCCCAGCGCGTCGGCGGCACGATCGCCAGGAACCCGTCGCGCGGCAGGCCGGCTCCATCGAGCAGGCGATGTGCCCGGGTTCGGGCCTCTTGGGATACGCTCAGCGTCAGATCTCCCGGCCGGGCGTCCACACCCAGGGCCCGCGCCAGTTGGAGGTTGCGGTCGACGGTGTGCTGCCCGACCGGCGCCTCGATGCGGTGGGTGTAAAACAGCGGTGCCAGCTCGCGCGCGTCGCGGAACCCGGCGCGGAGGTCCGCCCGCGTCCAGCGAACGAACATCGCGCTTCGGAAAAGCCCCTGCAGATCAATCGCCCAGTCGTACTCCGCCTCGCGGAGCGTTCGCTTGAGATCTCGCAGGTGCTCGCTGCCCGCCCCAGGCCTCCAGAACGATCCCAGCAGCTTGCGGTCGTAGGTGACGACCCTTCGCAGGCCCGGCTGATCGGCAAGCAGGGGAGCGTACATGTCTCGCACGATCCAGTCGATCTCGACCTCGGGGAAGGTCCGCCGCAGGCCGTGCAGCACGGGCAGGGCGGTGACGACGTCTCCCAGGGCGCTGGGCTTGACGATCAACACCCGCCGGGGGGCTGTGCGCTCGGTTGGCGGGCTCATCCGCTGGGCCTCCGGGCGGCCTTCTGACGCTTGCGTCGCGAGCGGATCTGCTTGTTGAGCTTCCGGGCCGACCATTGCTCCAGTACCCGCCAGTAGGGCTTGAAGTTGATCGGTCCGATCCCAGGGCGACGGAGATACCCCAGCAACATCCGCAGCCGTCCGTGGTGCGTGACCGACGGGCAGTTCAGCAGCGAAACGTTCAGCCGCATCATGCCCTGCCAGCGTCGTCGCGCCGGCACGCGCCACATGTGCTTCAGACCGTCCAGGTCGATCAGCACCAACTCCGGCAGGCCGTGATGGTCCCAGTGGACCAGGATATTCGTCGCCTTCAGGTCGCGGTGGGTGAAGTTGTTGTCGTGCAGCTTCTGCATCAGTCGTCCCAGCTGCCAGAGGACGTCCTGGGCGAGCTGCCGCTGCTGGCGCGGCTGCATTGTTGTCCCGCCCCGCCCGCCGAGGTAGGTCGAGAGGAACTTGTCCAGCGCACCGCCGTCGACGGCCTCGGTGATGAGAATGCTGTCCAGCAGCAACCCGCCGCGACGTTTCTCGATGGCCGCCAGAGGCAATGCCGTCGCGATGCGCCGCGTGAGCAGCTTATGGCCCAGACGGAACGCGCGGATCGGTCGGCTTGGGCGGAAAACGTCCGCCAGAACCTTCCACGCACGCTTGCGACGCGGACGCTTGATGAACACCGGTACATCGAGATCGCCGATGCGAAGCGTTCGCTTGACCAGCAGGCCCGAGCGGGTGTCTTTGATGACCTCCACGTCGTCGCCCTCGAACAGCGCGTCGGGGTCGGCGAGAATCGCCTCCCACTGTTCGCGCGTGAACGTGTGCCTGGCGGCCCGCGAGCCGGCCATCTGTCGCTTCGAGGCGAGCACGGCGTGGCCCCACCAGCCACCGCCCAACGAAAGGCGGGCGAAATAGCGGTTCTCGCCCACGATCCGCCGATCGCGCTGGCGGTGCTGCCTGGCGGTGTGGCGGGAGGCGAAGTATTCCACCAGCAACTGCCAGCCCCGCAGCGTTCCCGGCCCGCCCGAGGCCCGCAGGTACGCCCGGAGGAATCGCAGGCGATCGGTCCGCGTGGTGAAGTTGTAGCGGTCGTGGAACAGCTGGGCGAGGTTCATCGCGCGCGAGCGACGGGAGAGGCATCGGCCATGCCTCGCGCGGTGGAGGTCCATCAGCACCATCGTCGCCTTGTCCTGGTCGGTGCGGACCAGGACATTGCCGCAGTGGAGGTCCTCGTGGATTACGCCGGCTGCGTGCATCCTGCCGACCAACTCACCGAGCTGCCGCGTCGCCCGGCGAATGGCGGCCAGGCCAGCGGGACCTCGCTTGAGCTGGCGGCGGTGCCATTCATCGGCGGGCTCGGAGGGGGCAACCGCCCGGGTGGCGAGCCATTCCGTGCCGTTCTCTGCGCAGGCGGCCAGCGGAGCCGGGGTGGGTACGCCTCGGTCGCTGAGATGCTCCAGGAAGTACCATTCGGTCAGGGCATCGTAGCGACCCAGCGCCCGTCCGAGGCGGTGCAATGCGGTTCGGCTGCGAAAGTGCTTGAGGTAGATCTCCTCGTTTCCGACCCGGCCGCGATAGACCGTGCGCGAGGCGTTCTCTTTGACGACGTCCCAGCCGGCAGAGTCCGGGCGCATGATCTCGTCGAGATGATCGGCGAGCAGATCCCGCGCGCCGCCGTCCGCGAACCGCACGTCCGACGGGGCGGGTGGATTGTCAACCTGCGATGGCTCCATCGGCGTCGGATGTCCTTCCACGTCTCTGCGGGGAAACCCGAAGTATACCCATCCGCGAGGTGGACCTTCAACCCGGGCGATGCCGGAAAATGCCGTCGTCCGGAAGAGGGGTTGTCAAAGATACGACGGGGGCTCGCAGCGCCGATGTGAATATTCCCACGGTTCGCCCCGTCGGGACTTACCATGGGGCTTCAAGTGTTCGGAGATTCTCTCCGCTCGGGTGCCGCCGGCGTGTTCCCATGCCACAAAAAACCCTCTGAAACCCCCAC
>JBKHCL010000110.1:0-10038 GCA_046541875.1 Phycisphaerae bacterium
GAGATCCGGTCGTAGAGCAGATACGCCCGGTTCGAACCCCAGACGAACTCATCGGCGAACACCTCCAGATCCATCTCATTGAGGCTGGGCCCGTTTCCCTGGATCACACAGCGCCGCCCCGCATATCGGCCCCGTAACTGTCGCAAACGCTCAGCCATACGGCGGGCCGCCGGGTCGTTCCACCAGTCCTCGATCGACAGCCCCAGACAGCCGGTTACACGGGATTCGCCAATAGCCCAAGCACGGCTCACCGCCTCGTACACCGATTCGCGGACGGGCAGCGGCACCCACCCGCGATAGGTCTCCCTGAGCAAACTTCCCGGACTGAATACTCCCATGCTCGCGATACGCTCCCTGCGTCCATGCAAATGCGTCGGCCGACCCTCGGCTGAGGCGTCACCATAGCATGATTCAGACTTGTCCGTCCAGCCCCTCGCGAATGGCCGCCAGCCCGTCTCGGCAGGCGGTGGTCAGCATGGTGATGTCCAGGCTGTAGGCGATCAGTCGATATCCCTGCCTTGCCCGTTCGACGACGGCCGACGCGTCCGGCTGAACCACGTGCAGCCCCGGCGCGACGCCCGCCTCCAGGGACGCCTGCAACACGCGCTCGCACGCCTGCTGAACGCGCGGATGGTCGGTTCGGCCGGTCAGGTCCATCGACGCCGACAGGTCATACGGGCCGATGAATGTCGCGTCCACGCCGTCCACCGCCAGAATCGCCTCGATGTCGTCCACCGCGTCGATATGCTCGATCTGCACACACACCAGCGTCCGATCGTTGGCGGACGCCACAGCCTCGTCGAAATCGGCCCCATAGTCGTTGTCGCGGCAGAAGCCCACCCCGCGGCGACCCATCGGCGGGTACTTCACCGCATCGACCACCGCGCGGGCCTGGGCAGGCGTGTTCACCAGCGGCGCGACCACGCCCTGAGCGCCGGCGTCGCAGTAGCGTTTGACGACGTCGTACTCACACCCCGGCAGGCGAACCAGCGGCGTGCAGTCCGGCGATCCGCTGCGGATGGCCTGGAAGAGCTGCTGGGCGGCGGGCACCTCGACGGCAGAGTGTTCGGCGTCGACGGCGAGAAAGTCAAATCCCGCGCCGGCCATAATTTCCGCGACGATCGGGCTGGCGGTGTTCACCCAGCTTCCGATGACGGTCTGCCCGTCTCGCAATCGCTCGCGCAGCGTTGCCATCTCAGCGGTCTCCTTTCGACGCGGATTCAGGGGACGGATGGGGCGAGTCGACCGAACGGCCTTCGAACACCCCGGCGGCGTCCTCGAAGGCGGAGTGTCGTGGTGGCTCGCCGGCCAGCACGCGCACACAATCCTCGGCGGCGCCCAGTTCCATGAGATATCGGCTGTGGTGGGCGCTGGCACCCATGTGTGCGGTGAGTGCGACGTTTTCCATGCCCGCCAGCGGACCATCGTAGGGCTCGTCCTCGAAGACATCCAACGCGGCCCGACTGAGGCGATTGTCCCGCAGAGCGTCGACCAGGGCAGCCTCGTCGACCACTTTCCCTCGCGAGGTGTTCACCAGCATGGATCCCTGCCGAGCGGCCGCCAACAGCTCCGCGTCGATCAGATGATGCGTCTGCGACGTGAGCGGAACGTGCACGGTCACCAGATCGCACCGCGCGAAGAGATCCTCCAGCGACACCCACGTCAGCCCATACCGGCGACCGAACTCGAGATCCGGCTCGACGTCGCACGCCAGGAGGTTCGGGGAGAACGGCTGGAGCAGTCGAACCACACGCCGCCCGATTCGCCCGACGCCCAGCACGCCGATGGTGACCTCGCGCACGAGGTGGCCCATGTAGCGGTTCCACGCCCGCTGACGGACCGACCGGTCGGACTCCTGACTGCGTCGGAGGGTGTTGAGGATCTGCCCGACGGTGAGCTCAGCCACCGCGTCGGCGGGGGCTTCGGGAGTATAGGTAACCGCCACCCCCCGGCGCTGGGCGGCGGGGAGGTCCACGCTGTCCAGACCGACCCCAACGCGCGCGATCACCTTCAGGCTCGGGCAGGCGTCGATGATCTCACCGGTATAGGGCTCGGTACCGGCGACGATGGCCGTCGCGTCGGCAACCAGCCGGGCCACCTCGGACGTCTTGAGCCGTCGCTGGTGCGGATTGTAGCGCACCGTCATCCCGGAAGACTCCAGCACCTCCCGAGGCCGACGCCCGCTGGCGCCGAATGGGTGCGTGGTGACCTGGATGATCGGACTCAATGCGTCCCCCTCGTTTCGTGAGAGTAGCGGGCCAGCATCTCCGCCAGGCCGAACGTGAACTCGTCGTCGATGTCGATCGATTCGATCCGGTCGGTCTCGAACATCATCGGTCGCTGCCCGATTCGCTTGCGGCCGGCGGCGAGGAAGCTCTCCGGCGTGAAGATGTACAAACAGGAGTTCTCCTCGTACACCGGCGGGAGGTCCTGCGTGCGCAGCAGCGTGGACGGGTCGTGATTGATCGCGCTGCCGTCGGCCCGATACAGCCGGGTCTGCAGACGCTTGACGCTGAAGAGCGAATCGTGCTCCTCACTGAGCCCGAACCGCCGAAGGGCCTCGGAGATGGTCTGCTCCTTCAGCAGCGGGTTGGTCGCGTGGGTCTGGAGGTAAATCTGCGCGTCGACCCGCGTCATGTCGTGAGCGATGATACGATTGACGCTCACGCAATCGCCCCGCAACTCCTCGGGCCTCATCACGACCGTCACCTTCCCGAACGCCTCTGCCTCGGCGGCGATGCGATCGGAGTCCGTATCCACCACGACCTCATCGACGGCATAAGTCTCCTCGAGCGTGGAAAGAATATGATGAAACAACGGCCGACCGGCGAACGGACGAACGTTCTTCTCCGGAACACGCTCGCTGTGGGCCTTGATGGGGACGATCGCCACCACTCGCTGATTGAAGATCATTCTGCTGTCCTTCCTCTCCAAGGGCCCCGCCGAGCGGACCGGCCGATGCGCCCTTTTCATGCACCCCCATACATAGCAGAGAGAGGCCCGCAAGTCACGCGTTGGGCGACCCGGCGGACCAGCCGACAATAAACGAGTCGGAACGATGGACAACCGACCCCGGGAAACCCTACGATATGATATCAGAAGACTTGGTCGACCCGACCCATCGGACAAGCACCTCCCGGGCCGCTCGACCGGATTCTGTTCACTTTGAATGCAGCGCGGTTTGCGGGGGCACGGAGCGCAGCGCATGGCCCGACGATCGCAGTCCGTTGTCGACATCCGAAACCGCAACCCGTTGCTCCAGCCATCGCCACTGGTGCATGAGTTGGTGACGATGGCCATTCTGGTGGCGCTGGGGATCGTCGCGGCCCGCCTGAATGTCCGAATCCCACACACCGAGGTCTTCATCGATGGCCGGTGGGTTTTCGGGTACATGGGCTTCGTCCTCCTGCGCCGCCGGCCGTTGGCCATCCTGCCGGCGTGCATCCTGTCGCTGGCCACCTTCAAAGATCTGCCCGTGTGGTTCGTGCTGACAGCGAACCTGTCGTATGCGATTCCGTCCTTCCTGCTGATTCGCGTGGCGCACGATCGGCTTCTCTCGCGGCTGAATTTGCTGGTCTGGTATGGGCTTGGCTGGATGCTCTTGGTTCTGCTGTCCTACCAGTTGTTCATCACGCCGGTGGTGTGGGGATTCCACTGGATCCTGCAGCAGGAGCCCTTCTTGGAAGGAGCCCTGCGAGGCTGGCAGACCCAGCCGTATCTGCTGGAGTCGGTTCTGGTGGCAGTGGTGTCCGCCTCGGTGATGGTCGCCCTCCGCAGCAACGCCGAGATGCGCCGCAGCCGCGAACAACTCGCCACGACGCTGGATTCCATCGGCGACGCGGTGGTCTCGACCGATGCCGACGGACGCATCACCCGCATGAATCCGGTCGCCCGGGAGCTGACCGGCTGGTCGCTGGACAAGGCGGTCGGCCGACCGTTCGATGAGGTCGTTCGCCTGGAAGACAGCCGGACCGGCCAGCCGCTGGACTCGCCCATGGCGGAGGTCCTTGATCGTGACCACTCGGCCGAGATGAGCGATACCACCCTTCTGATCGCGCGCGACGGGACGCGCCGCCATATTGCCGACAACGCCTCGCCGCTACACAACAGCAGCGGCCAACTGGTCGGTGTGGTAGTGGTCTTCCGGGACGTAACCAAGGACTATCGCCACCGTCGCTGGCTGCAGCACAACCGGGACATGCTGCGTCGTACCGAAGCGATCGCCCACGTGGGCAGTTGGGAGTGGGACGTCGCAGCCGACCTTGTTACCTGGTCGGATGAATTGTACCGCATCTTCGGGCGAGAGCCCGAGGGAGACACGGTGAACTGGGCGGAGCACGACGTGCTCTACACACCCGATTCCATGGCCCGTCTCCGATCGGCGGTGGAACGCACAGTCCACGACGGAACGCCCTACGAGCTGGAACTCCAAGCCGTCCGGCCTGACGGGGAAATCCGCACCTGCCTCTGTCGCGGGCACGCCGAGATGGGACCGGACGGAAAGGCTGAACGTCTTTTTGGTTCGCTGCAGGACATCACCGAGTTGCGGACGGCCGAGCGGGAACTTCGCGAGAGCGAGCGCCGTTTCCGATCGTTCGTGGAAAACGCCAACGACATTCTCTACGCCGTATCGCCCAGCGGGGTTTTCACCTATGTCTCCCCGAACTGGATGGAGTACATGGGCGAGCCGGCCGAGCGGGCCGTCGGACGCTCGTTCAGCGGGTATGTGCATCCCGACGACGTCCATCTCTGCCAGGAATTCCTCGAAGAGGTGCTCTCCACCGCGCAGAAGCAATCCAGCGTGGAATACCGCGTCTACCGCGCGGATGGCGCGATGCGGTGGCACGTGTCCAACGGGTCGCCGATGCGGGACGAGAACGGCAAAGTCATCGGCTACTTCGGGATCGCCCGGGACGTCACCGAGCAGAAAACGCGACGCGACGCCTTCGCCCGCTTCTGCGACATGTCGGCCGACCTGATCTGCCTGGCCGACATCAACACCGCCACATTCCTGCAGGTCAATCCCGCCGCAACCGAGATTCTGGGCTACTCCCAGGAGGAGCTGCTCTCCCAGCCGTTCACCAACTTCGTGCATCCGGACGATCTGGAAGCCACCCAGCGCGTCATCGAAGAGCAGCTTAAACAGGGCAAGAAGGTGGTGTCCTTTGAGAACCGCTACTTCCGCAAGAACGGCGGGATCTGCTGGCTGCACTGGAATTCGCATCCGGTCGCTGAAGAAGGGCTGACCTACGCCATCGCCCACGACGTGACCGACCAGAAGCGGGCCCAGGACCAGCTTCGGGAGAGTGAGGAGCGATTCCGGCTCCTGCTCAACGACATCGAGCGGGTATCGGTCCAAGGCTACGCCAAGGATGGCACGGTGGTGTACTGGAACCGGGGGTCGGAAAACCTCTATGGGTACACGCGTGACGAGGCGATGGGGCGGAACCTGCTGGAGCTCATCGTCCCGCCCGAGATGCAGGAGAACATCCGTGCCGCGGTCGAACAGATGGGCGAAACCGGCGAACCCGTCCCGCCGGCGGAACTGTCGCTCATGCGCAAGGACGGCTCACGGGTGGAAGTCTACTCCAGTCACAGCATTGTGCATCGCCCGAACCGCGAGCAGGAGTTCTTCTGCATCGACATCGACCTGACCGAGATGAAGACCGCCGAAGCCGAACGCGAGAAGCTGCAGGATCAGCTTCTCCAGGCCCAGAAGATGGAAGCGGTCGGCCGACTCGCCGGCGGGGTGGCCCACGACTTCAACAACAAGCTCCAGACCATTCTGGGTTACTCGGACATTCTCCTCCACGAGGAGCATCTGCCCCGCTCGCTGCGGGAATACGTCAATGAGATCGGCCAGGCTGCCCGCCAGTCGGCCGACCTGACCCGCCAGTTGCTGGCGTTCGCCCGCAAGCAGACCATCGACCCCCAGGTGTTGGACCTCAACCAGATGGTCCCGGACATGCTCCGCATGCTCAAACCCCTCATCAGCGAAGAGATCGATCTGCAGTGGCACGCCGGAGACCACGTCGGACCGGTGCGCATGGACCCGGCCCAACTGGACCAGATCCTCGCCAATCTCGTAGTCAACGCCCGGGACGCCATCGAGCAGAACGGGACCATTACCGTCGAAACCGCATCGGCCGACATCGACGTGGAGTACGTCCGGCAGCATGCCTACGCCCGCCCGGGCCGGCATGCGGTTCTGATCGTGACCGATGACGGTGCGGGCATGGACGCGCAGACACTCGATCAGGTCTTCGAGCCGTTTTTCACCACCAAGCCGCAGAACCAGGGAACCGGGCTGGGGCTGGCGACGGTCTACGGAATCGTCAAACAGAACGGCGGTTTCGTGAACGTCTACAGCGAGCCGGACAAGGGCACGACGTTCCGCATCTACCTGCCCCAGAGCGACGGTGAGGAACCTGCCGCCCCCACAGAAGCCCGAACCGCCAGGCTGCAGACCGGCAGTGAGACCATTCTGCTGGTCGAGGACGACCCGGCCATCCTGCGACTGGGACAGGAAACCCTCGAAAAACTCGGCTACACCGTGCTCGCCGCCGAACGCCCCAGCACCGCCCTGGCGATGATGGACGACGGCCACGAAATCGACCTGCTGGTGACCGACGTGGTCATGCCCGAGATGAACGGCAAGGACCTGCTGGAGCAACTGACCCGGCACCGCCCGGGTCTGCAGGCGTTGTTCATGTCCGGCTACACCGCCAACGTCATCGCCCATCGTGGCGTGCTGGACGACGGCGTGGAATTCCTGCAGAAGCCCTTCCGAGCGATGGACCTGGCCTGGAGCGTGCGGCGCATCCTGGACCAGGCCCCAACCGCAAACGCCGCGGATACCCCGCCGGAAACGTCGTAGAGACCTCGGGCAGTTCCAGGGGCCCGGATGGACGTGGGGCCACGTCGGAAAAATGCGTTCGCCTGGCAAAAAACCTTGGCAGATTCGCCATTCCGTGAGATACTCTGTTTTGATCGGCCAACGCCGATGCATGTCCGCCGTATTCCCGGGCCCCGTCGCGGGGCCGACGTATCAACAACTCCCTTCACCCGTCGGACCCACAATCAGCCTGTTGCGTGGGATGGAGCAAGACGATGCCGCGGACACTGATTTTCGAGTCCGTAGAGGATGCCGTTCACGCCTTCGAGTGGATCAACGACGCCGGCCAGACCGTGCAGGCAAAGCAGACCATCGCAGCCGCCTCGGTCAGCGAGAAAGGTCGCCTGACCACCCCCGGGATGCGTCCGCGGGCGTGGTCGCTGGATGTGCGCCAACCCGACCCGGTCGAAACGGTCGACATCCGAATTCGCACGTCCGCCACGGTCCACCCGACGGGTTACTAACGAATCAAGCGTGTATTAAGCCTTCGATGGGTCCCGCCGCCGGATTCCCGAACAGGGTCCCACTCACCCGTCGTAGAGCTCGGCCGGCCCGAACACCTCCGGATGCATCGCCCGCAGGAACCGCCGCACCTGGTAGCACAGGTCGCACTTGCTGACGACTTCCTTCGGCGGCTCGAAGCCCCTTTGCTCCGCCAACACCAGCAATCCGAACGGCCCTTCCCGACTGAGTATTCTCGTGGCCCAGTTGGCCTCGGCCGGTCCGTCGTGGAGCACCTGTTCCACGCTGCTGTCGGCCACGTTGCCGAGGACGACCCCGCAGTTGGTCTGGATGTTCCCGTAGGGGTCCACGTGGATTTCCCACATCGTCCGGCGATCGAACTCCGGGGCACACTCCCGGGTCGCGTAGGATTCCTGCCAGCCATGGGTGAGCGGAACCTGCTCGATGGGATACCCGTCCAGGAATTCTCGCAATGTCGCATGGGCCGAGCCGACCATCATCGGCGGATGCGCCCGGACGTGCTCGCCCAGCAGCTTCTCGTCACGGGCGATGCGGGCGTACTCCTGTATGCGGGCATCGGGCACGTCGGGGCACCAGACGTTCTCGCTGCCCAGCAACTCTCGGGCGATCCGCCGTACGCGCAGGAACCGCTCGGGCGGGACGTGGGCCTGGTGAAATGGGTCGGCACTCATGAGAATGCCCACCAGCCCCAGCCGCCGCAGCTTCTCCAGGCGATCGGTGACGGCAGCATCGGAGGTGGCCCAGGAGCAGTTGGTCTCGATGAAGTGGGGTGCGAGCCCTTCCCGCTTCGCCACCGCCAGGTCGGCGACCAGTGCGTCCCAGTAGAGCATGGGCTCGCCGCCGGCGATGTGCACAACCCGGCCGCTTTCGTGGAGAAGCCGCAGCGCCTCCAACAGTTGCCCGCGATCCATGCGGATATCGGGGCAGTTCTGCTTGCCCCCGAACCCGCAATGTCGGCAGGCGATGGTGCAGCGGTAGGTGTAGACCACGCCGGCAACGCCCGTCCGGGCGGCGGCCTGGACGATTCCATTTTTCTGCACCAGGGAGTCGATCTGCTCTCGCTGCGGGGACATCGCACACCTCTCGACCTCCTGTAACCTTCAACCGGTCGACAGGTAACGGGCGAACCGCCGGTGCAGGACGATTCGCTACTTGCGCTCGTAGATGCCGGTGAGCCTGGTCTCCGCCAGCAGGTGACCCTCGATGGCCTTGAGGAGTTCGTCCTTGGTCAGCCCGGCTTCGAGGTCCAGCTTGCTGTCCAGCGCGTAGAGGGTGAAGATGTAGCGGTGCGGGCCATGACCCTCGGGCGGCATGGGTCCGCCGTAGCCGACCCGACCGTCGCCGAAGCTGTTGACGCCCTGCCGCTTGCCCTCGGGAAGCTGCTCCTTCTGCGGGACCGCCGCCGGCAGGCCGCTGGCGGCCTTGGGAATGTTGTAGATCACCCAGTGGACGAAGGGCTCGTCGCGCGGGGCGTCGGGATCTTCGCAGATCAGCGCGAGCTCTTTCGTGCCTTCGGGCACGCCTTCCCACTTCAGCGCGGGCGAGAGGTCCTTGCCCTCGCCGGTGTACTGGGTGGGAATCGTCTGGCCGTCTTCGAATGCGGGGGATGTCAGTTCCATTTTCGCGTCCCTTGTGGCTTTGCGGGTCCATTTCTTCTCGCGGTCACCGACCGACCCGACCACCTTGTCCAGCGCCGCACCGGCCTCATTGTATGAGGCCGACCGGGCGAGGTTGCGAATATGGTCCAGCGTGGTGAGGTCCCACCCGGCGTTCCAGACGTAGCTCGCCTTCGCCCCCAGGGCGGTCTGAGACACGCCGATCATGTAGCACGGGCCCTTGGGCCATTGGACCTTCTCCTTGCGGGCGTCCGTCGCCAAGTCCAGTACGCCATCACGCGCCATCGTGTCGATCAGGGCGGCAGCCAGCTTCGGTTCGATTTTCCGCAGTTGCGTTCCGACCATCACCGACCGTTCTGCATCGTCGGTGTGCAGCAGCGCGCTGAGCGGACAGCCCCTCTTGCCGGCATCCGGGCCGCGATAGGTCACGCTGATCGTGAGGTGGTCGAGGTCCTTCTTCAAAGCCTCGACGCGGCGCTTCGCCAACGGGCTGATGAGCTGATCGCTCAGCCTCAGCGACAACGGTCCGCCGACACCGGCCTGCGGCAACCAGCCATGCACATTGCGCGCGTCGAGCTTCTGCATCACGCCCCAGGGGGTGATCATCCACTGCCCTGTCTTGCCGTCGACGGCCTTGCCATCGAAGGTCAGCTTGCCGGTTCGCTTGACGCTCCAGGTCCCGCGGTTCTCAATGACATACTCATACGCCCAGTCGCCGCTCTTGTGCGTGGCGGTCTTGAAGGGGTTGAAATCCTTCCCCATCGCCAGCATCACCGGCACGGGCAGCAACGCCGGCTGATCCTCATCGGCCTCCTTGGGGAACCACTTTCCTGCCCACTTGCCGGATGTCTTGCTGACGTTGCTGTGGGTCACCATCCCCCAAGGGGTGTCCTGCCAGACGGGTTTGGCGCCCTTGGCTGGAAAGGGAACCGGCTTGCCGGCGTAAAGCAACTCACCGGTAAGGGTTGCTCCGCTGCGGCCGATTTGCCACTGGAATGTCCACAGCCCATGGACCGCCCTGCCATCCTCGGAGAAGTCCATCTC
>JBKHCL010000111.1:0-9902 GCA_046541875.1 Phycisphaerae bacterium
CCACACCAGCATCGCACCGGCCCCGAGGAAGCACACCGCCGCCACTGCTGCGCTCCATCGACCCCCGCCCAGGGCGCCGCGTTTGATGGACTTGTCGATCGGCTCGGATCCGCTGAGCAGTTCGTGCGGCGATCGCCCCGCCTGCCGCCACAGTGCGATGCCCATGGCAACGACAGCCGCGATGACACCGCTGACCGCGCCGACGAGCATCGAACCCCACGTGGCGTGGTACCAGAGGTTCGCCCCGGCGATGGCCCCGCTCCAGCCGGCCGAGAGACGTTCCATCATCGCCCGGGCGTACATCGGGCCTGCCGCCGTCCCGAGAATGCTGCCCACAACCGCCAGCACACCGCCCTCGGCCAGCAGCAACCCGCGCACCTGCCACGGCGTCCAGCCCATCGCCAGCAGCGTGCCCACCTGCGCGGTCCGTTGCTGGATGCCGAACGCGAACAGCAGGCCCATCAGCAGCAAGGCTGCGCCGATCAGGAAGAAGCTCAGCGAGATGAACAGTACGCCGAAGTCCTGGCTGCCCCCGGACGCCTCCAGCGCCCGCTGCCGGACGGGCAGAAACGACAGCCCCACCGAGGCGGGGTCCATCGCCTTGCGGAGGGAGCGCCGGATGCGATCGGTCGCCGCGGGTCCATCGGGCCAACGGACAGCGGTCAGGTTGCCGAACCGGTTGCCCCACATGTCTCGCCCTGCCGACAGCGTGACGTACGCCTTCGGCGTGCCGCGATAGTTCAGCCAGTAGGTGTTGTCCTTGGGGCGGATCTGCGAGAGGTCGATCGCGTCGCCCATGTCCCAGTCGCGGCAGTTCTTGGCGCCCGAGAGCCCGGGGAACTCGGGCATGAGCGAGGCGTCCACGCCGTTGGCGTCCATCGGGACGATCCGGGCGACGGTGAACTCGCGCGAGGCGGTCTGCAGCGTCCGCGAGTGACCCAGCGTGTAGTAGGTCATCGTCAGCGTATCGCCGGACGAGAGGTCCAGATCCTCGGCAAGCCATTCGTTGATGACCGCCTGGTCGTCGGAGAGGTCTGCCGGCAGGGGAGCGACGGGTCGGCTGTCCTGCTTGAGCGGGCCCACAGCCGCGACCATCGAGTAGGGCGTGTTGGCGTCGCCGGTGGAGAGAGAATTCACGAAGTAGGTGAACACGCCGGTGGCCTGGTTGGCGTCGGTGGCGCGGGCGGCCGCCGAGACGGACGGGTCGATGAACACCCGCGATGATCGCATCTCGACAAAGCCGTTGGGATCCTCGCGGAAGCTCAGCTGGATGTCCGTGAGTTGCCAGTGTTCGGCGAGGGCGGCGTTGGCGGCGTCCACGTCCGGCGGCGCGTTGGCCTCGTCGCCGGCGGGACCCACGAGCATCATGTTCGCCCGGTCTGGCAGGGAGAGTTTCTGCTGCACCCAGTCGAGGCGGACGATCGCGTTGGCCGGCGCGACCTGATTGGCCAGCAGGCTGAACGCACCGGGCAGGATCGCGTGGACCGTGAACCGCCCCGAAACACTCGATCCTTCCTCCGCGGAGACGGGCAGATCGCCGGAGAGCTTGGTCGGGTCGTCGAATCGGACGATTACCGCATCGCCTTCCCGGACGTTGAGTTCGTCGGCCAATCGCTGATTGACGGCGATTTCGCCCGGGCCCATCTCGGCCAGGGCGCTCCACTCCGGGCGGACAGCGAGAAAGTCGTCCCCCACGCCCATCAGGTCGACGGTTCCGGCGCGGTGCTGTTCGGTTTCGTCGGTGCAGGTGGCGATCAGCGAGATCACACCGGCGGTCGGCGCGCCGGTGGCGTCGGAGACTTTCTCCGCAAGCGACGTCCGGAAGAACCGGTCGCGGGTCGTCATCGCCAGGTGGACCTCGCCGAGGCGCTGCAGCGCCTGTCGTCGGAGGCTGTACCGCACCGAATCGCCGATGACCATCGCCCCGACCAGCACCGCGGTGGCGATGGCGGCTCCGGCGACGACGCCCATGTGCGTCCGCCAGTAGTGTCGGATGCTCTCGGTGACCAGTCGCGTGTGTCTCATGAGGCTTCCTGTGTCTCGCGGAGGGTTCCTTCGGTCAGTTCGCAGACCCGCCCCATTCGCTCGCCCAGGTCCCGGGCGTGGGTCACCACGATCAGCGTAATGCCCTCATCGCGGTTGAGTTCCTCGAGCAGGCCGGCGAGATTGTCGGCGGCTTTGTGGTCCAGCGAGCCGGTCGGCTCGTCGGCCAGCAGGAGGACGGGTTCGTTGATCAGCGCCCGCACGACGGCGACGCGCTGACACTCCCCGCCGGACAGCTCACCGGGGCGGTGGTTGAGCCGATCGCCCAGGCCGACGCGGTCCAGCAGGGCGCGGGCCCGCTGGTCGGCGGCGGAACGGTCGCGATCGCGATCGGCCAGCACGGGGACCAGCACGTTCTCCAGCAGCGTGCATTGCGGCAGCAGGTGGTGCAGTTGGAAGACGAAGCCGATTTTCCGGTTCCGTACCTTCGCCAGCTTCCGGTCGGGCAGGTCGGAGAGGTCCTCCCCGTCCAGAACGACGCTGCCTTCGGTGGGGCGGTCCAGGGCGCCGATAAGGTTCAGCAGCGTGCTCTTGCCCGAGCCGCTGGGCCCGAGGATCGAAAGCGTCTCGCTGCGCTGCACCTCCAGGGAGATACTCCGCAGCACGGTGGGCCCCTCGGCCTGACCGGCGGGTCCGGGGTAGGTCTTGGTCACGTCGGTCAGTTTCAGGATCGGGTCGGTTTCACTCATGAGCGGGTCCTGTCGATGAAGGTCTGCAGCGTGTCCACCAGGCGCGGGGCCGTGGCGGCCATCGTAAAGTTGTCCAGCACGTTGGATCGCCCCTTGCCCCCCAGCCCGGCGCGGTGCGTGGGGTCGGTCAGTACAGCACGCAGTTGGCCGGTCAGGTCGTCGACGTTGTTGGGTTCGAACAGCAACCCGCCGCCGGTCTGCTCCATGATTTCAATGAACGCGCCGTGTCCGGGTTGAACCACGGGCACGCCGCAGGCGAGTGCTTCCAGTATATACAGGCCCGACGCTTCGGGCGAACGGGTGGGCACCGAGAGCACCGTCAGTTGCGGCAGGAGCCGGGCCTTGGCGGCGCGGTCGAACTCGTCGTGGATGTGCACCGCATCGTGCATGTTTTCCTTGGTCAGGCGGCGGTGGACGCCTTTCATGAACTGCTTCTGGCTGCCCAGCACGCCCCCGGAGAGATCCAGTTGGAGGTCTTCCAGCCCCTCCTCGGTTCGCAGCCGGGCGAATGCGTCGATGAGTTGATCCAGCCCCTTGTCGTAGGACAGAGGCGAAAGAAAGCCGATCCGCGGCGGGTCGGGCACAGACTCCGGCGGGGCGTAGCCTTCCGGGTCGATCCCGTTGGGAACCACCTCGAACGCCTCGCGCGGCAGGCCCAGCCGATGGGCCATCACGCCGCGATAGTATTCGCTGGTGACCATCAGCCCGTCCAGCTGCCGGGCCCGCCGGGCGAGAAGCTCCCACGCCCGGGATCTGTAGGGCTCGGGCAGTGAGTCCAGGAAGGCATCCTCGTCCTGGCAGGTCGCCACAACGGGCACGCCGAGGTCTTCCTGCAGCCGAGGGGTCAACCCGCCGAGCATGATATTCGAGAGGGCGACCACGTCGGGGCGGGGCTGGTCGGCGAGGAACGCCACCAGCCGATCGATTTCTTTGGTCTGGGCGCCCTGTTCACCCTCGAGCATCGAGACGGTGGTCTCGCCGAGGTCTTTCGCGCGGGTCATCCCGGACATCGCGCCGGCTGCACGCAGCAGCGCGGGGGAGTCCAGCAGGCGGTCCATCCAGCGGGGGGTCTTGCGGAAGAGCTTGAACTTCTGCTGCAGGAAGACGTTGATGCCCCCGAAGAATACCGGCAGGTCCGACTGGGTATGGAACTCGGAGACCGACGGGAGGTACATCGGCACCATGAGCACGTCGTGGCCGTCGCGCTGCAGCTGACGGACCACCGCATGGTCGCGCAGGCAGTTTTCGCAGTAGAAGTTCTCTCCCGCGCCGGGAGTAAGCTGAATGATTCTCATAGGCGGTTACTTGTCGGATTGGGCCGGGGCGCCGAGGCAGTAGAGGAACCCGTCCATGCTGCCCACCAGCACGCGTCCCCGGAGCACCGCCGGCGAGGACGAAACGGCGTCGCCCATCACGACCGACCAGACCTTGTTGCCCTTCTTGAGGTCCACCGCGTACACGCGGCCGTCGTTGCTGCCGAAAATGACTTTCCCGTCGGCGATCACCGGCGAGCTGTCCACCCGTCCCCGCGTGGCGAACGACCAGCGTTTCTTGCCGGTTTTGCGGTCGAGACAGTAGAGCGAATCGTCTCGGCAGCCGACCGCGGCGACGTCGTCATTGACCGCCGGCGAGGAGAAGAACGGTTCGTCGGCGTAGAAGGTCCAGGCGAACTCACCTTTCTTGAAATCGACCGAACTGAACGAGCCCTCGTAGTCGCCCAGGTAGGCGTGATCCTTGCGGATGGCCGGCGAAGCAGCCAGGTAGTCTCCCATGGACACGGAGTTCTTGTCTTTTCCGGTGTCCACGTTCACGCGGTGGAGCATGGCGTCGCACCCGCCGAAATACGCCCAGCCGTCCGCGACGGCCGGCGCTCCGTTGATGTAGTTCTCGGTCTCGTAGGCCCAGATTTTTTTTCCGGTCTTGGCGTTGAGGCAGTGGACCTTGTTGTCGTAGCTGCCGACCAGCACGCGGGCGGGGAGTTTGCCCTTGGCGGGAACGAAGTTGGCCGAGCCGATGATTTTGTCGTCCGTGGCGTAGGTCCATTTTTTCTTGCCGGTCCTGGCGTCGATGGCGTGCAGCGTGCCCATGAGGCTGCCGACGTACACCGTGCCATCGGCCACCATGGGCGGGGCGTCCAGGGAGTCGTCGGCTTTGTAGGCCCATTTCTTCTTGCCGGTGGCGAAGTCGATGGCGTAGCAGTTCGCGTCGCCGGATCCGATGTAGACGGTGTCTCCCATCACCACCGGCGAGGAGACGATGCCCGCCCCCGTCTCGAACCGCCAGAGGACTTTGACCTTGGCGGGGATCTTGCTTGTCGAGATGCCGGCCAGGTCGCCGCTGCCCCGCCAGATGGGCCAGTTCTCGCCCGGTGCTTTGGCGGCAGCATTGGCGTCGGCTTGGTTGACGGCTGCTTTTTTCGTGTCGGATCGGGTCTTGTCGGTCTTGTCGTCACCCTGCAGAGGGGCGCCGGCCCAGATGCTTCCCAGCGTGACGATGATGGCCACAGCGGCGATTCGCATTCGCATGATTATGGTTCCTTCCGGGGCGCGTTGTTTTTGCCCTGGTTCTATAACCCCGCGTCGATGGTGAAGTATTGATGTCTTCGCTGCTCAGCGTTCGCTGGCTTCGCTGGGTCGGTCGTCGTCGTAGGTCTTGCCCGAGATGCGAGACTTGGTTGCGTAGTCCTTGCCTCGCAGGTCGTAGCAGGCCAGTTCGGTTCCCTGCCGGACGTACAGCAGGCCGTCGGCAATCACCGGATGCGCCCGCGTTCCGTTGCGGCGTTTACGGAACGACGAGACGATCTCACAGCCCTTGGGCGAGACCTTCGCCAGGCCCACCTCGCCGCGCTCGGTATGGTAGATCAACCTGCCGTCGGCGTAGATCACCGAGCCCTTCGAGATCTTCCGCTCGGACCAGACGGTCTTGCCGGTTTCGGCGTTGACGCATACCAGCGAGCGGTCGTTCGTTCCGTACACGTGGCCGTCTACCACCACGAGCCCGCCGTAGTGCGTGGCAAGGTCCTTGTTCTCCCATACCTTGCGATACTTGGACCCGTCGGCCGACAACTTCAGGCCAACGGCGCCGTGGCGGTATCCGCCGGCCAGAATCACCATTCCCTTGTGGTACACCGGAGTCACCGAGTGAACCGCGTGCTTGTTGCGGAACGGGAAAGTCCACAGCCCCTTGCCTGTTTTGGCGTCCACGGCGACGGCACTGTCCGAGAGGTGGGTGACGATGATCTTGCGGTTGTTGTGTTCGATCAGTGCCGGCGAGCAGTAGGCGGATTTCTGTGCCCCGCCCTTGCCCCGCAACGGCTGGGCCTTCCACTCCACCGTGCCGCGCTTGGCGTCCAGGGCGACGATGCTCGCTCGTGTGCCCCCGGGGGTGACGATCAGCCTATCACCCACCACCAGCGGCGACTCGGTGATGCCCCACTGAATGGGTTGGCCACCGAAGATCTTGGGCATGTCGACGGTCCATCGGACCTCGCCCTTTTCGTCGTCCATCGCCACGACCTTGCCGTGGGCGCTGACCACGTAGACCAGTCCGTGGGCAATCGTGGGCGTGCTTCGCGGCCCGGGGTAGCTGCGCGACTCCCAACTGGGTCCGATTTTCGTTTTCCACGTCTGTTGGCCGGTCTTGGTATCGATGCAGTAGACGAATCCGTCGCTGCCTTCCATGCCGGTGATATACACCTTTCCGTCCGTGACGCTCATCGACGACATCGCCTTGCCCACCCGGGCGGTCCACAGCTGCTTTGGTCCTCCGTCCGGCCAGGTCGTCAGCAGGCCTGTCTCGTCGTAGACGCCGCTGCGTCCCGGGCCTCGCCAGTCGACTACGTCATCGGCCAGCGCCGGCAGTAAACAGCAGGTCAGCAGGGTAATGGTGATGGCAAAGCGATTCATGGTGTGTCCTCGTCGGTTGAATGGTCAAACCTCATAGCCACCCCGGCGCGCGTGGCGGCGGAAGTGGCTGCTCCATACTACTATATGCATCCGACACGCCATATCGCCAAATGACAGCATTTTGTGCCCGACGGGTCAGTCCCTGGGTTCGGGTGCCGGCAGCCCCAGCAGTTCCATTACCTGTTGCAGGTCGGACCAGACCTTGCCGCGGTTTTCCACGGTGTACTGCCGCAGCACGTAGGCCGGGTGGAAGGTCGGCATGACCGGGATCCCGGCCAGCCCCTCACCGATCTCGGGCAGGGCGGCCCAGTGGCCTCGCATCTGCGTGATGCCCGTCCGCGTGTTCAGCAGCGCCCTGGTCGAGGGGTTGCCCAGTGTCACGATGCATTTGGGCGCGATGATCTGCAACTGTCGTACCAGGTATCCCCAGCAGGCCGACACTTCTTCGGGGGCGGGAGTGCGGTTGTTGGGGGGGCGACACTTCACCACGTTGCAGATGAAGATCTTTTCGCGACTCAGCCCCATCGCGGCGATCATCTTGTCCAGCAGCTTGCCCGCCCTGCCCACGAACGGTCTGCCGCTGAGGTCCTCGTCCTGCCCCGGACCCTCGCCCACGAACACCAGGTCCGCGTCGGGGTTGGTTTCGCCGAACACCGTGTGCGTTCGCGACTGGCAAAGCGGGCACTTCCGGCAGAGTCGCACTTCCTGCTCGTCCATCGCACCCAGGGCGTCGGCCTTCTCCGAGGCAGTCATCGACGCGCCGGCCGGCGGGGCGGTCGTGCGGGGCGTGGCCGATCGGGGTGCGGCCGATCGGCGCGCGGTCGTGCGGGCGGCGGCTGAGGTGGGGCTTTCCACGGCCGCCGTCACCACCTCGGGAAGCTCGCTGCCGCGACGGGGAATGTACTGCCCGCCCAGCAACTCCTCGATGGCGACCAACTGTCTTGCCGCGGCCGATAGCTGTTGATATTCCTCACTCATGCCCGCCATCATAGCGGCCGAGGCGACCTCTCGCCAGCCGACCCGGCCCGGTTCCCCACAGCGGGCGATTCCCGCACTTGCCTCGCCGCGACCGAATCGGCAGAATGGGCGCACCATGAAACGAGTCACCGCCACCGTCACGCTCGCCCGCCACACCGCCGACCCGCAGGAGCTGATCGCCTCGGCGGCCCGGCTTTGCTACGCCACCGAAACCGAGGGCATTCTCGACCAAGACCCCGCCGGGGCGGCGAAGTTCGTGGCGATGCTCAAACGCCTCGGCCACCACAGCACATTGGAGCACGCCTCGTTCACCTTCCTGCTGGAGGGCGTCTCGCGGGCGCTGACCCATCAACTGGTCCGTCACCGCATCGCCAGCTTCTCCCAGCGGTCGCAGCGGTATGTGGCCCATGGCGATTTCGACTACGTCATGCCGCCCCAACTGGAGCAGAAGACCGTCGACGACGATGGTACGGACGTGCCGGCGGCGGACTATTTCCGCGAAACAATGGATCTGATCGCCCAGCGGTACGAGAAGCTCTGCGAGGCGATGGGCAACGAGGGCGAACGCACCAACCAGGACGCCCGCTATATCCTGCCCAACGCCTGCGAGACGAAGATTTTCGTGACGATGAACGCCCGGGAGCTGTTGCATTTCTTCGCCGAGCGCCTCTGCCTGCGGGCCCAGTGGGAAATCCGTGGCGCGGCCGAGCAGATGCTCCGGCAGGCGAAAGAGGTCTGCCCGGCCGTCTTCGAAGGGGCCGGGCCCAAGTGCGTCCTCAGCGGCCATTGCCCGGAAGGCAAAATGACCTGCGGCCGACTGAAAGAACAACTCGAAAAGTACGCCCCGCAAAAATGAACCGCGACTGGCCCGTAGCGCCCGCCGGCCGGGAAACCCCTCCGGTTCCGCCCCACGCTACCCCAACAGCAGGTCGCTGTAGGACTCGGCGAGCAGATCGTCTTTGCTGATTCGCAGTGTCTCCATCCACTGGTCCACCTGCCTGCGGAGATGGTCTTCGCCCAGGTGTCCGTCGGCGTCGATGGCTTCGATCTCCACGAACCGCCCCAGGCCGGTAACGTCGTCTATGTGGAACTTCACGTTCTCGGCGTAGTAGATCTCGCGGCGTTTGTCGACCACCACCAGCGTGTCCAGGGCGGCAGAGAGCACCTCGCGAAGGCGGGCGGCCTGCTGGGCACCCACGGGGTGATACAACTCCACCCGGGCCGGGCGAGGTCCGGAGACGGCCGGTCGATCGTAGTGGATCAGAGCGGTCTCGATGGTTCCCTGTCGCAGCTTGAGTCGGCCTTGGGCGGGGGTGAAGTAGGTGTCGATCTGGTGATCGCGGCCGTGATGTTCAGCACCGGCGTCGATCAGCGCGTCGGCGACGGCGTCGGGTTCGGCGCAGCGCGCCTTGATCTCGATGTTCAGATGCGCCATGGCGGCGGGGTCCTCCCGGCGGGGGGAACGCGGTGATTACGATTCGTCCTGTTGCTCGCGCGCTGCCGGCGCGGCCAGCCCGGCCTGCTGGTGAATCGCCCCGGTGAGCTTCTTTGAGAGCGGCGCGTTGAGCCCGAGGTTCGATCGCTGCTGCTCGCGGTGCCGGCCGTAATCCACCATCCAGGCCGGCGAGACGCCCCCCCCGCGGAACATGAGGATCGCCTCGGAGGAGGCCTCCAGTTGTGGCTGAGGGCGGTTCGATCGCGTTTCGGTGACGTAGGCGGTGACGGCGTATTGGTCTTCGGCGTCCTCCCGTCGACGGACGGTCACGTGGGCCTGGCGGAAGATGGTCTGCAGTGAGCTTTCCAGGGCGCCGTGGCGGGTGGCGGCATCCTCGCGCCAGAACTCCCAGAACTGCTTGCCGGTCATCGGCTGGGTTACGATGCGCCCGGCCCGTCGGTCGGCGTAGGCGATCTCCCAGCCCCACTCCCGCAGCGTTGTCAGCGAGGCATCCCAGACAGCCTGGAAGTTCCGCTCGGCGTCGGTTCGCGGGCCGACATCCACGACCGGTTCGGTGTGAGACGCGCACCCGCCGGTGACGCATGCCGCCGCCAGCACGATCATCCACATCCCTGTTGTTCGTCGCATGCTTCGCCTTTCGGAAATGTTCGCCATCGCCGCCTCGCCGAGTGGCCGGCGGGCGAACCATATCCTACTGTTGTATTGCAGCGCCATTCGTTTGGCAACCGCGATGCTGACCTTGCACCCACCTGCACCCGCGCAGCACCTGCCCATTGCCCCCTGGCCCTGGAGACTCGCCCGGCCTCCGGGGCCGCTTAATGCGCCGGGGGC
>JBKHCL010000112.1:0-9902 GCA_046541875.1 Phycisphaerae bacterium
GGCGGTTCTTGCTGCGAAGATGGCCGCTCGTCGGGACGTCTGTTGAGGTGTCGGCCCGGCGGCTGCGGGCTTCATTCGCTCGCTGCGCATTCCCCTGAGATACGATACGGAAGGACAGAACCGTGACGGATTGGACATACGAACCGGACGACAAGGTACGCATCGGCGCCAGCTGGTATCCGGAGATGTGGCCGGAGGAGGAATGGGCCAAGGACGTGGCCCGCATGCAGGAGCTGGGCTTCAATACGGTGCGGATGTTCGAGTTCGCCTGGAAGCGGTTCGAGCCCAGCGAGGGCGAGTTCGATTTCGACTGGGCCAAGCGCGTGATGGACCTCTGTGCGGAGGCGGGCATCGGTGTGCAGGTCGGTACGCCGACGGCTGCTCCGCCGGCCTGGCTGACGACGCAATACCCCGAAGTGCTGCAGGTCAAGCACGATGGCAAGCAAGCCATTCACGGCAAGCGGAAGCACTTCAACCATCATTCGTCCAAGTACCTCCAGCTGAGTCGCGCCATCGTCGAGAAGATGGTTGACGCCTTCGCCGACCACCCGGCATTGCACAGCTGGCAGATCGACAACGAAATGTCCGGCCGGGACTACGGACCCGAGACGGTCGAGAAGTTCCACGCGTGGCTGAAGGATCGCTACGGGACCATCGAGAAGCTCAACGAGACGTGGGGGCTGGATTTCTGGTCGCAGGCGTACGATTCGTTCGATCAGATCCCCATGCCCGTCGCCACGGTCGGCAGCCGGGAGATTCCCGAGCGTCATCACCCCTCGCTGATTGTCGCGATCACGCGGTTCAGCAACGACGCCTGGACCGAGTACATGAAGAACCAGACCGACGTGATCCGCGCCGGGTCCGACAAGCCGATCACCTCGAACATGACCCCGAGCTTCGGGATGTACTGGTTCCAGCACAACCGACTGATGGATCGTGTCGGCCACAGCATGTACAAGGACGTGGACCACTACCACTGGAATCTGCAGAACTTCGATCGCATGCGGGCCGAGAAGCCCGCGCCCTACTGGCTGCTGGAGACGGCGCCGAACTGGTCGGGCGGCGGTCGGCAGTGGAACATCCACCACAATGCCGACGGCGTGAAGAACATCTCCTGGACCAGCACCATGCTGGGCGGTTCGATGACGCTGTTCTGGCAGTGGCGCCAGCACTGGGCGGGTCAGGAGATGCAGCACGGCACGCACGTGACGGCCACCGGCAAATGGCGGCCGAACGTGGACGCCTGGAAGACCCTCGCCCGCCAATACGACCAGCAGAGCGATTGGCTGATGTCCAATCCGCCGCTGCCGGCCGAGGTGGGAATCTGCCTGAGCAACGAGGCGGCGTGGGCGTTCAGCATCGATCCGATCGACGACAACATGGAATACGGCGTCCGCTGGCGGGATGACTACTACCTGCCGCTGGTGCGCTCGCACATCTGGCGCGACGTGATCCACGAAAGCGCCGACTTCTCGCGCTACAAAATCCTCTGCCTGCCGATGATGCCCATGCTCACCGAGGACACGAAAAAGCGCCTGAGCGAGTGGGTTCGCGGTGGCGGGAAGCTGCTTCTGGGCCCGCTGACGGGCATTCGTACCGAGGAAATGACCATGCCCCTCGAGAATGAATTCAGCGGCCTGGAGGAGCTCATCGGCGCGCGCAGTGCGCTGCGGTTCACCGCGCAATGGCAGGAAGATCGCGTCGAGGTGGACTTCACCGAGGGCGTCGATTGTCCCACGCGGAACTGGTGCGAGGGGTTCGAGCTCACCGGCGGCGAGGCCATCGCCTACTACAAAGGCCCGGGCACCTACGGCGACGGGCAGGTGGCGGCCGTGCATAATATGGTGGGCGACGGCGAGGTCATCACGCTGGGTTGTCGGGTGGATCCCGAATCGTACATCTGGCTGGTCGAGGAGCTCATGCGGTCGGCCGGCGTCGAGCCCTTCGCGATGGGCTCGGAGGATGTCGTCGTCGTACCGCGCGGCCCGCGTTCAGGCGAGGTGGCGGGTTTCGGCGTGGTCAACCTCACCGAAAAGCCCCAGCAGGTGACGGTCCCTGCCGGCGGTGTCGACCGTCTCACCGGGCGGGCGATGGGCCCGGACATTCAACTCGATCCGCTCGAAGTGGTGCTGCTGGAAGTCAGCGGTGAGAACCTGACCACCGAATAGCCCCGATAAGGCAGGAACCGCGTCGGCCGTCATAACCGTTGAGACAGGCGGAAGGAGTTGGGCATTTCTGATGATGCGGCAAACGCGAGCCACAGCCACGACGGCTGGGGACTGACCATGACGCACCTGGCGTGTCTTCGCGGGGCGATGTTCATGGTGCGCTTCAGCCCGTTGTGGAGCGAGATCAAGCATTTGGCGGGCTGGCTGGAGAACGAGGCGCTCCCCGAGGCTGTCCATCGCCACCAGACCACGCTGACGCTGCGCATCGGAGAGGATCAGGACGGTGAACTGCGGTTCTCCTGGGAGGGCGGCGAGTTGGGTGCATGTCGTTCGCTGGCGGAGTTTCTGGCGGGGATGGGAGTTCGGCGTATCGTTCTGGACTCACGGCTGGAAGGCAACCAGGTCTCCGACGTGCTCACACTGCTTTGGGGGTTCCGTCGCCGACTGGCCGATCGCCCCGCCAGTGACTGCGCCGATACGCTCGTGAGCATGCTCAGCGGCGAGGGTGTTCGGTTCAGTTGCACGCGGACGCGCCTGGCCGAGGGGCAGTTGGAGGTGGAATACTGCTACTGTCTGACCCGCTTCTCCCGGGCGGTGCAGTGGTTCGAGAGGCGGCATCGGCATTTCAGCGATCACCGGGCGATCTTCACCGCCGCGCCGCGCTATGCGATCGTCACTGCCGGGGTGGCCTTGGCGCCGTTTCTGTTGTACTGGGCCTGGCCGTATGAGGCGGTGCTGGTTGCCGCGACCCTCCTGGAGGTGTTTGCACTGTTTGGGTTGGTGTACCTGGCGTTGATGACGGTCGGCAGCGTGGAGTACGACAACGAGGAGAAGGCCCATCGACTGGCCGAGGCGTACGAACGGGTGGACAGCTACGCCAAGCGCATCCGGGCCGATCTCCAGCGGGCCGAGGCCGTGCAGAGGAAAATGCTGCCGTCGCTGGAACACATGCCCTTCGGCGATCGTGTCGAGTGGGCGTTCACGTTCGTGCCCGAGGAGGACGTCGGCGGCGATTACTACGACGTGGCCGCCCTGGACGAGAATCGGGTCGCCATCGTGTTCTGCGACGTCAGCGGGCATGGCATGGCGGCGGCGTTCATCACGGCGATTCTCAAAAGCGAGTTCAAGGCGTGGGTGGACGACGGCTGGTCGCTCGATACGTTCATCGAGCGAACGAACGATTCGCTCTGCCGCCTGACCCCCGTCGGCTGGTATGCCGCGGTGTTCGCCGGCGTGTTCGATACATCCACCGGGCGGCTGGAGTATATCAACGGCGGGCATAACCCCGAGCCATGGGTGGTTCGCGCGAGGGACGCGGATCGCCTCGATCAGCTCAACGATGCACGGGTGCTGCTTCTGGGGGTGGCCGACGAGGTGGGGTTCAACGGGCAGTCCACCACGCTGGATGCGGGCGATATGCTGCTGATGGTGACCGACGGGCTCATCGAGGCGATCAACCCCGACCGCGAGATGTATACGCAGGAGCGGCTGGTGGAACTGCTGGAGACGTATCCGGTGGACAACGCCGACCATCTGGTCAAGCGCGTCAACGAGGACGTCGGGCGATTCACCGAAGACGCCCCGCAGACCGACGACCGCACAGTCCTGGCGATGCGCGTGCGGGAACTTCGCTAGCCGCCGGCGTCCGGCGTGGTGTTACCGTTTTGCCCCGGCGTGGGCGAGTCGTTCCTGGGCGGCGTGCATCTGCTCAGCCGTCGGGGCGGCCCCGGTTTCCATCATGTCCCGGAAGCAGTCGAACAGATACGTCGCGTCGTGCGGGCCGGGCGACGCCTCGGGGTGATACTGCACGCTGAACAGCGCCTTGTCCGGATGGGTGAACCCCTCGACGGTGTCGTCGTTGAGGTTCACGTGGGTGATGATCGCCCCGGCACCTTCGAGGCTGTCACCGTCGGCGGCGAACCCGTGGTTCTGCGAGGTGATCTCTACCTTACCGGTGTTCACGTTTCGCACGGGCTGATTCGCGCCGCGATGGCCGAACTTGAGCTTGTAGGTCGTTCCGCCCAGCGCCCAGGTCAGCAACTGATGGCCGAGGCAGATCCCGAACATCGGCTTTTTGCCCACGATCTCGCGCAGCGTTTCGATGGCGTAGGTGACGGCCTGGGGGTCGCCGGGTCCGTTGGAGACGAACACCCCGTCGCACGGGCGGGCGAGGATTTCCTCCGCCGGCGTGCCGGCCGGTACGACCTGCACCCGGCAGCCGCACTCGACGAGATTGCGGAAGATGTTGGTCTTCGCGCCGCAATCGATGGCGACCACGTCGAAGACCTTCTCGCCGTGCTCGCGGTGCCCTTGGGCGAACGTGCTGATGTAGCCTTCGGGCCAATCGTATCCTATCTCCGGGGCGACGGTTGTCACGTAGTCGGCGCCGGTCATGGACGGGGCGGTTCGGGCGAGTTCCACGAGTTGGGCATCGTCGAGGGTCTCGGTGGAGATCGCGCCGTTCATCGCGCCGGCCGTCCGGATATGACGCGTCAGGGCGCGGGTGTCGATCCCCGCAATGCCCAGAATGCCTTCCTCCGTGAGATACTGCTCCAGCGAGCGATCGGCCCGGAAGTTGCTCACCACCGGCGAGAGCTCTTTGATGACGAATGCCCGCACCTGCACCTTCTGATTCTTGCTCTCGATGTCCTCGACGTTCACGCCGTAGTTGCCGATCTGCGGATAGGTCATCGTCACGATCTGACCGGCGTAGGACGGGTCGGTGAGCACTTCCTGGTAGCCGCTCATGCCGGTGTTGAACACCACTTCGCCGACGGCGGTTCCCTCGGCGCCGAAGGCTGTTCCGGTGAACACGAGCCCGTCTTCCAGGGCGAGTTTGCAGGTCACGGGTTGTTTCATGGGGTGCGATTCCGTTCGTAATGCGTCGCGGCTGGCTGGGACCGTCGGGATATAGCGACGGCACAGAGACACGGTTGCGGGTCTCTGCGCCGGTCCTTTTCCCAGCGTCGGGGCGCTCGCACGACCCGACGGGCATCAGTATAGCGGATGATGGGCGGCGATGCTACGTCGATTCGTATCGACAGGTTTCGCTGCCATCCGAGCCGCAGCACTTGCCGAACCGCAGCCCGCTGTGACAGGGGCATGCGCTGAACCAGTGGAGCTTGTGCCTGTCCGGCTCGCTGCTCTCGGCAGGGCGAACGCTCACTTGCTGCGGGGGAGACTGGCCGCTGCCGGCATCGGCGGGCTTCCTTTGTTCGTGTGTCTTCTCGGGAGTGCTCATGGCGTGTTCCTTTCGATGCAACCACTTTCCCAAACGGCCCGGCGAGCAAAGGCGTTCCGGAGATCGGTCGGGAGCCGGATGAACTGAACACACCACTCCAGAGGATGCCGCCTGCACGAGCGGGGACGATCGGGTCTTCAATAATCGTCGTTTCCGTCAGTGCATCTTGTCTTGCCGTCGATTGCGGTCTCGATGGGCTCGGCCCGGAATGTCCAGAGCTTGTGGCCGGTGAAGTTGATCGCCAGGATCACGGGGATCGCGGCGAACACGGAGTTGGCTTCGCTGAGCAGTTCGCCGGTGACGACCGCTTTGACCACGACAGACCCGGCGGCCCACGAGACGAGGTTCACCGTCGCGAACTGAGCCGCGCGGCGCACGTGCTTGCCCTTGGAGGTGTGGCGGAACGTCCAGAACTTGTTCAGCAGGAAGCCGTTGACCATCCCCAGCGCGTAGCCGACCGTGTAGGCGGGCACGGCCGAGCTGCCCAGCCACACCAGCAGGCGGTGGGCGGCCACGGTGATAAGCGTGTTGACCGCGCCCACCACGCAGAAGGCGAGGAACTGCCTGGTCAGATGTGGATGAGGTAGCTTCATCGGCGCCGGGGCGGGTTACTCTGCCGGTTGGGCGGCGGGGACGCTGGCCGCGTCGGACCGCCAGGGACGCAGGATGCCCTTGGAGTCCAGGTACGCTTCGCAGCGGGTCATCATGCCCGCGTCGTTTCCGTGGCCGTCGAACTGCAGCGACAGGAACGGCTTGCCCGAGGCCGACCGCACGAAGTGCTTGATGAACGAGTCGGGTCCGCACTTGAAGTTCGTGATGTAGATGATGTGCAGGTTCGGATGATCGCCCACCACCTTGGCTGCGGCGAGAATACGCCGTCCCAGGTTCCAGTACATGTTGGGGTTTACGTCCTCGACGTCGATGTTGTCCAGGTCCAGGAAGTCCATCGGCAGGACGTTCACGCCGTAGTAGTCCCGCAGCTTGCGTCCGACCGAGAGGCAGATGCCGTCGTCGTACATGTTGTACGGTCGGCCGACCAGGACAATGCCCAACTCGCCCGAGGCGTTGAGTACATCGATCGCCTGTCGTCCTTTGGCGAGCACCTTTGCCCGGAAGCGGTCCTGGGCGTCGTAGGCGGCCTGGACGGCGGCGCGAATGCGCGGTTTGCCCAGGGTCAGCTTTTCGGCGCCGGGCGCGTCGCCCGAGAGGAAGTACTGGGTGAGTTCCTTGGCGACCATCTTGCGTCCCTCGCGGAAACGCACCAGCGGGGAGAGGAACTTCTCAGCCAGCGGGGCGATCTGCGGGGAGCGGCGGGCGACGAACGGAAGCGTCTGATGCCACGGGCACAGGTGCGCCTCGGTCTGCATCCAGCGCGTCTCCCCGGAGATGATGTTCGGAACGAGCACGGCGTCCACGTCGGCCTGCGCCATGCGAATGGCGTGCCCGTGGGCGGCGATGATGGGGAAGCACGGCTCGGCGACGACGCTGTCGAGCCCGGCCTGGATGATGCGCTTGTTGGTCGGCTCGCCCAGTTCCACCCGATAGCCGATCTCGGCCAGGAAGGTCTGCCAGAAGGGCAGCAGCTCCCAGGCGAACATCGTCA
This sequence comes from Phycisphaerae bacterium, assembly GCA_046541875.1. Taxonomy (GTDB): domain Bacteria; phylum Planctomycetota; class Phycisphaerae; order SM23-33; family SM23-33; genus CAZFPT01. The sequence goes on from JBKHCL010000112.1 coordinate 7,013, forward strand.
TGGGGATGCCCACCGCCGGGGCGTTTGGATCGGGCTCGGGCAGGTGGGAGCTGTCCCGCAGGGCGGCGTCGCGGAACGCCAGAAGGTCGTCGATGACGGGTTCGGTGGCGGCTTTGGCCTGTTTGCGGAAGCGGTCGGAGCATTTATCGCCCCAGTAGGTCTTCTCGCCCTCGACGGTGAATTCCTGGATCTGGCAGGCGTTGGAGCAGCCTTTGCAGGTGAACTCCCGAAGCGTGTAGTCCACCGCGGAAAGGTCGTAACCCCGGAAGGACGTCCCCGCGGCTGAGGCGGCTGCGGCGTGTTCGGCGTCCGAGACGTATTCGCCCAGTTGCCCGCCGGCGCGCGAGGCGTCGACATCGGGGTTGGAGGTCATCTTGTCTCGCGCGAGCAAGGCGGCGCCGATCGCACCGATCACGCCGTTGTGCGGCGGGACGATGATCTCCTTGCCGGTGACCTGGCTGAACGCGGCGGCGACGGCGTCGTTGTAGGCGGTTCCGCCCTGGAAGAAGATCGTCTCGCCGATGTGTCGGCCTCGTACGACGCGGTTGATGTAGTTGTAGACCACCGAGTACGCCAGGCCGGCCACCACGTCGCCTTTCCGGGCGCCCCGCTGCATCGTGGAGTTGACGTCGCGCTCCATGAACACCGTGCATCGCTCCCCCAGGCGGATGGGCGAGGGGCTTCCCAGTGCCAACTCCGCGAACTCGCCCTTGATGGAGATGTCCAGTTCCTCGGCGCGTTCCTCCAGGAAGCTGCCCGTCCCGGCGGCGCATGCTTCGTTCATGGTGAAGTCCACCACCACGCCGTCCTGCAGCGAGATGTACTTGGAGTCCTGCCCGCCGATCTCGAAGATCGTGTCCGGAACTCTTCCATCCAGCAGCGTCCGCCCGACGTAGGTCGAGCCGGTCTTATGGCAGGTGATTTCGTCGTTGATGGTGTCGGCCCCGATCAGCGCGCCGACCAGCTCCCGTCCCGATCCGGTCGTGCCCACTCCGCAGATGCGAAGCTTCGAGCCCCACTCCTCGGCAAGCTGCTTGAGTCCCTCGGAGACCACCTCGATGGGGCGCCCCTGGGTGCGCGTGTAGATCTCCGTAATAAGCCTGCCGCGGGAGTCGATCAGCACCAGGTTGGTCGAGACGCTGCCGATGTCGATACCCAGGTAGGCGGGGATCGCCTCGTCGTCGGCGGGCGGCTGATAGGGTTTCACCCGATCGCGCAGGAGCACGACGTTGTCCATGCTCAGCGGCGCGGTGCGCGGGAGCGCTTCGGGCTGCGGCGAGCCCGACGGTGTGGAGGCCGACCCGGCCCGGGTATCCTGCCGGGCGGCGGTGCTTGCGGCGACCGCGGCGCCCACGGCCGGGACGTGCATGAAGTGCTCGGGAATGATCAGCTCATCGTCCCCGAGCGAGAAGATCTCGCGCATTGCACGGACGACCGCGACGTTGGCGCCCACGCCCCCGATGAACGCCACCGGCTGGGTTACCGGGTGCGAGCGGACCACGGCCGCCCGGAAGTTCCGTGCGACCGCGTCGCACAGGCCCCGCAGGACCTCGGCCGGCGTGAAGCCCTTCTGCTGTGCGTGGATCATGTCGCTCTTGGCGAACACGCTGCATCGACCGGCCACCTGTGCCGATCGCTCGGCCTGGAGGCAGATGTCGCCGACCTTCTCGACTTCGTAACGCAGGCGGCCACACTGCTGGTCGATGAAGCTTCCCGTACCGGCGGCGCAGTCGCCGTTGGTGGCGTAGTCCACGATGGCTCGGCTGCCGTCGTCATTCCTGGTAAGGCGCAGGTACTTGGAGGCCTCTCCGCCCATCTCGAAGATCGTCTGGGCGGGAATGTCCATCGCGGCGACGCCATTGGCGATGGCCTTGAATTCGTTGACGGACAGGGCGTTCATCCCACCGGCGGCGGCTTTGGAGGCGCTGCCCGTGACCGTCACGCCGGCGAGGTTGTCGTTGCCGACGGTCTCGATGATCTGCTGGAGGAGTTCGTCGGCCGCCTCCATGGGACGTCCTCGGGTGCGGCGGTATTCGCTGATGGCCAGCGTCTTCCCGGCGGCCTGTCCGAAGGGGATCCGGCCGAGCGATTCCCATCCCGGCGGGATGGGCGTCTGCGGGTTGTCGCTGATCAGGGCAGCCTTCGCTGAGACGGCGCCCACGTCGATTCCTGCAAAGCAAGCCATGGAATGCTCCAGTGCCCGCGGCCGCGGTGACGGTTGTCAACGTCCCCCTGCCTTGGCGGGCGCTCCTTCTGGTTGTGTTTCGGTCTGTCGGTTGGCCGGGCCTTGCGGCGCGCGGGCCAACCGCGAAGTTCCGCTATTATGGACCATTCTCCCCGATCGGCCAAGAGAGATTCCATGCAATCCGAAGCGATTCGTTCTGGTGCGGATGCGATGGAGCCCCCGTCTTCCGGTCCTTCGGACCCCAGGATGGGGCGTCGCACGCGCCGGCGTGAGGACACGCCGGCGGCTTTCGAAATACCGAACAATGCACCGCCGTAGGACCCGCAACTTGTTGCGGGCGGAATGGCTCCTGCAAACGGTTATGCGCGTTCTATCCCCCACCTGACGGTGGGGGCTCCCTCTCAAAGGGTTTTTCCTGACTTCCGCATTGGGACACCCCGGGATTGATCAGGCCGTAGGGCCCGCAACTTGCTTGCGGGCGGAACAACTGGCCGGGCTGAAATGACACCCGATTTCTCCTTGCCGCCTGGCCGATCGCGTGGGAGAATGTTGACCGTCAATGAAGGGGTTGGCCGATGGTGGCAGCCAAGACATCTCGAAAGCCGCAGTCCATGGCAGAGAATTTCGCGCCGTCTGATTCCATGGCAGAGAGTTCCGCGCAACCCATTCCTGGCGGGTGCCACGGCCGTGTCGGCCGTGCTTCTG
>JBKHCL010000113.1:0-9884 GCA_046541875.1 Phycisphaerae bacterium
CCCGATCAACCCGCCAACGTGCCGCCTGATGAATCGCCCCCGGAAAATGTCGCAGTGCGCCGTCCCCGTCGCTCAGTCGACGAAGGTGAATTTCGCGGGGATCTCACCGGCTGAGGTTTTTACAATCAGGGGCGCATCGGTCTCCAGATGAGACGCGAGATACCCCAGGGCGATGGCGCGGGGCGGTTGGCTCTCAAGGGTTCCGCTGGTAACGCGCCCGACCTCGTTGCCGTGCGAATCGAGCACCTCGTCGCCCAGCCGCCCGATCGCCTCGGCGGGTGATTGCTGCTGCGGCGGGGTCCATGAGAGTTTCGCCGGTCGGCGGGACGGGCCTTTCTGCACGACGGCCGACACGGCATCCCGGCCGAGGAAGTCGTGGCCCAGGTCCACGCAGCGCTGCAGTCCGGCGGTGATCGGGTCGATCGTTTCGTTCACCTCGTGGCCATAGCGTGGCAGACCCGCCCGGATGCGCAGAATGTCCCGCGCGGCCGCCCCCATGGGCGGCAGGGCGTTGTCGCCGGCTTTGTCGGTAATGAACCGCCACGCCTGGGAGGCGACCATCGCCGGGAGAATCACCTCCAGCCCCCAGGTCTCGGCGTACCCCGTGCGCGAGGCGGTGTACCGGGCCACCAGCAACGAGCCGGCCTTCACTGTGCCGGCCGACAGGTCCGAGACGGTGAAGGGCAGTACCGCGTCCAGCCGCCGGGGCGCCTCGGGCCCGACCACCGCCAGTTGTGCGGTGTGGGTGGTGCGGTCGGTGATTTTCACGTCCAGCCCCTCGCCCAGCGCGGAGAGGTGTTCGAGCGTCTTGCCCCGGTTTCCCGCGTCGCCGGTCCACAGCCAATCGCGTTCCAGGCGGAGGAGGTATCCCAGGTCCAGAATGCCGCCGCGGTCGTTGCACAGGCAGCTCAGGGCGGCTGAGTCGTCTTCCTGGTGGGCTACGTCGTGGGTGCAGGCGCGTTCGAGCAGGTCCAGCGCCCCGTCGCCCCGCAGACGGATGCGCGAGAGGTACGAAACGTCGCACACCGCCCCGCCGGCCAGGGCGACGGCTGACTCTTCCAGCGGGCCGGTATAGCTCATGGGCACCGACCAGCCTGCGATGGTGCCCATGCGGGCTTCCATCGTGCGGTGCTTCTCGTGGAGGGGCAGCCTGCGCGCGTCGGTCGGGTCGGTCATGGTGGAACGATAGTCGAGGACTCACGCCGAATCAATCGACCCGCCGACGCGAAAACATTCCAAGCCCCCGCCGGGCGTCACCCGCGTGGTTTGCGGAAGAACTTCTGGTAGTCGATGTTGAGCTTCTTGAGCTTGTAGCGGACCATTCGCGGGGTGATGTCCAACTGCCGGGCGGCGGCGGACATATTCCCGCCGGTGCGTTTGAGGGCGTCGACGATCATGTCCCGCTCGAGCACCTGGGTCTGCGTTTTCAGCGAGCCGACGTTGCTCCCGCCGTCGCGGAGGTCCGGTGCCTGCAGCGTGGGGGGCAGGTTGTGGGCGTGGATGACCCCGTCGTTGCTCAGCAGGGCCCCGTGCTCGATGCAGTTTTCCAGCTCCCGCACGTTGCCCGGCCAATGGTACATCAGCATGAGGTTGATCGCCGTGGTCGAGATCCGGCGGATCTGCTTGCCCATCCTCTCCGAGCAGGTCTCGCAGAAATGGTTGGCCAGCAGGAGAATGTCGTCCTTGCGGTCGCGCAGGGGCGGCATCCAGACGGGGAAAACGTTGATGCGGTAGTAGAGGTCCTGGCGGAACTGCCCGTCGCGCTGGAGGGCTTCGAGGTCGCGGTTGGTCGCGGCGATCACCCGGACGTTCACCTTGACCGTCCTGTTGCTGCCGACACGCTGGAATTCCCGCTCCTGCAGGACGCGGAGCATCTTGACCTGGATGGCAGGGGTGAAATCGCCGATCTCGTCGAGGAACAGCGTCCCGCCGTCGGCCTCCTCGATTCTGCCGGTGCGGGCGTACGTCGCGCCGGTAAACGAGCCCTTCTCGTGGCCGAACAACTCGCTCTCCAGCAGGTTCTCGTTGAGGGCGGCACAGTTGACCTTCACGAACGGCTTGCGGGCGCGGGGCGAGGAGTAGTGAATCGCCGAGGCGACCAGCTCCTTGCCCGTGCCCGACTCGCCGCGGACCAGCACGGTCGAGTCCGACGCGCTGACCTGCCGGATCTTCATGTAGACCTCCTGCATGGGCTTGGAGTTGCCCACGATGTGGTCGGGGTGGAACCGCTCCTCCAGCGCGCTTTGCAGACGCAGGTTCTCGGCCTGGAGGGCTTCGCGTTCCAGCCGGGCCATCCGACGGGACTTGACGTCGTTTGCGATCATGCTCGATACGATGTTGAGCACGCGCCGCGCTTCGCCCAGGTCGACGTCGGCGTCGTAGGGAGTGTCCACCGAGAGTGTCCCGACCACCTCTTGGCCGAGGGTGATCGGCACACAGATGAAGCTCAGTTCCCGCTCGCCCGCCCCCGGTCGGCGCCGGTGAATGCGGTCCTGGAAACGGGGCTCCTGCGAGACCTTCGGCACGACGGCGGCTTCGCCGGTCCGCACCACCTCGCCCATGATGCCTTCGCCCATCCGATAGCGCATCTCCGACTGCTCGCCCACGGCATGGCTGCGGGTGGCTTCGATGGTCAGCTCCGACCCGTCCGGAGACAGCAGCATAATGGTCCCACGGACCATCCCGAGCTCCTGGTCCAGCACGTCCAGAATCTCCAGCAGCATTTCACGCTGGCCGGCCCGCGTGGCGAGGATCCGGGCGATCGTGTTCAGGGCCTGCAGTTCTATCTCGTTGGTGGTCAAACGTTGTCGCGCTTTCGTTAGAAGCTACAAAAAGGGAACACTAAGCGGCATAAACGACAATTATGGCGGCATGTCTCGTCAAATTCGGTTTCATCTCGTCCGTACCCGGGTGAGGTCGCTCGTGCCCGGGCAAAACACAGACCATTTTCTGCAAATGAGTTACGACTTCTCTGTGCGGCCTGTCTTTCAGTGGTCTGCCCTGAGCGGGTCCGTATTGGCGGCGCCGCCGACGGGGTTGTTTGAGCAACGGCTGTGCCATGGGCCCGCGCCGCGGCGGATCGGTGGGTCGAGGCAGCGAAAATTGGCTCCGCGCAGCCGAAGGGGGCGGTCGATCTGGTCGAAGAAGGTTGCAGCGAGGGGTCCCAGGCCGATGGCGTGTGTCGGCTCGGAGGATCTGGAGGATGGGGTGGACCGGAGGTGTGACGTGGAACGCAGGAAATTCTCAAGGGCCCGGTTTGTCGGGCCGGCAACCGTGAAAGCGGAAGGTCGAATGCTGCAGGTCGAAGTCGAGAACATCAGCCTGCACGGGGCGCTGCTGGTAACCCCCGATCCGGTCGACATCGGCGAAGAGGTCCGGATTTACCTGCCCGACGATCTTTCCGAGCAGACCATCGAAGCGTCGGCCGTCGTGGTGCGCAGTGAGGACGGATTCACCGGCGTGGACTTCCGCGAGATGTCGTCCCACGCGTTCGGCCTCTTGCGGCAGGTGGTGTCGGCCTGCAGCCCGAACCCGGATCAACCCGGCGAGGAGCTCCGCGCCCATCTCAAATCGTTCTGTCAGCCCGACGAGGAGTAAGTTCACTGCCGGCGTCTTTCCGCTGATCGTCCAATGTGTTTGACTGGGCGCCCGCGCCTCGCTCTAATGAGCGGTATGCTCGGACGCACACGACGGACAACTCGATTGGATGTGGGTCTGGCGTTGGTCTTCGCGGGGTTGGGGTACCTGGTCTGGGCCCTGGTGGCCGGCTCGTCGCGGGCGATGGTCCAGGAACTCATGGACGCCTTTGCCCGCAAAGGTCTTGCCGTCTCCCGTGTCACCCAGTGGGTGCGCTACATCTTCCTGGACGCCGGCGTGGCCATCGACATCGCCGGACTCGTGTTGCTGTGCAGCGCGATGGTGCTGGTGTTCCTCAGCTCGCGGCAGAAGCTGAGCATCTCCTGGGCGTGGGCGGTTTCATTCCTGCAGGTGTGCATCGCCGGGCTGGGGTCGGTGCTGGTCGCCCTGGACGTGCACCATCAGTACAACATGCTCATGCCCCCGGCCACCGTCGAGGCACAGCGCACAGCGATGCAGACCGTCTCCCGCGTCTCGCTGGTGGTCAGCTTGCCGATCGCGATCCTTCTGTGGGTGACGGTGCTGGTGTACTTCCTCGTCGAGCGGGCCCGATGGAACCGCCGGCAGGGCCCGTCCCTCCGCGACGCGATGCGCACGAACGTGTATCGGTAGATCAGCTCCCCCGTCGCTGCGGCCTCAGACCAGTCCTTTGCGTTTTCGCAGCATCCACTCCGCGCACAGCAGCACCGCCAGGGCGATCAGCAGAGGCCAACGGTATTCCCCGGCCAAATCGGTCCGGGCGATTCGCCGTTCGCTCCGTGGCTGGGTGGCCAGGGAGAGGTCGTCCATCAGTTCACCCAGGTCGCGCAGGGGCACGAACTGTCCGCTGCTTTCGCGGGCCATCTGTTTGAGCAGGTCGAAGTTCGCCAAGGCCTGGAGGGCTTCGAGGTCTTTCTTGATGACTTCGAACCGGTGGGTCGATTCCAGCGGTTTGCCGTCCATCGTGTGGCGGATCTCCAGTTTGTAGCTGCCGGCCTGTCGGACGCGAGGCAGGGGGATTCGCCCGAAGAGGTTCTCATCGCCCGGGGCGAGCTTCAGTTGCGATCGGCTTTGGTCCGGACCGGTGAGAATGACCTCAGGCCTGGCGGTCAGCAGGGGCTTTCCGGTGGGGTCTTCCACCCCGGCGGTGACCTCGATCGACTCCGAGCCGCTCTCGATTCGCCGCAGGTCGTAGGTGGTCTTGTCGGTGGCAATCCAGATGTTCCCGCGCGGCGAGCAGAGATGGATCGCCAGTTGACGCCAGAACCGTTTCTGCATCTCGGGGGTGACCTCGTTGGGCGTGAGCACCCATCGCCAGGTGGAGTCCAGCCCGACGGCGATCGATCGACCTGCCCCGTATGGCTGAGTCACCAGCAGCGGGCTTCCGTCGGCGGTCTCGCCCAGCACGGTCGCCCCGAGTTTCACCCCCCCGAGGCGATTGGCACCGGGGAGGGGTGTCATCTTCTCCCACGCCTCGGCTACGCTTTCCCCCTCGGCACCGATTCGCATGAAATCCTCCGCTCGGCCGGCCTTGGTGGGCACCATGCGGATGGGCGTTTCGATGTGGCCTCGGGATTTCTTGAGGTCCACCGGCAGCGCCGCCGCCAGGGGGGTGTCCGCCCAGCCGCCCTGGCCGAACGTGTGGTTCCCCCCGAGCATCATCAGGCCTTTGCCCTTCTCGCTGACCAGATCGCGGAGGATGTCCAGTTGCTTTCGGCTGAAGGCGGAGGCCGGCACGTCGCCCAGGATAATCGCGTGGAATCTCATCCATTCGTCCATGGTCTCGCCGGGCATCTCGATGGGCTGATCGTCGCCGAAGGGGCGGATGAGCGTCAGGGCGACCACGCGGATGCGCGGCGCCGCCTGCAACGCGCGGTAGACGAACTTCTTCTCCACGCGGAAGGTGTGTTCGATGTAGAGAATCCGCATCTGGCGGTTGGTGACCCGCACGAGCCGGTCGTCGCTCATCTGCCCGGCCAGGCCTCGAGGCGGTTTGCCCTGCAACTCCACCGAGACCTTCACCCGCTGAAAGCCCGCCGCCAGCGGAACGTGCATGAAACGCACCGGGATGGTCTCGTTCTTCGTGGAGATCGAGACCATCTCCGTGCCCACCACCTCCTCGCCGACGCGGCAGGTGACCTTGGCCTGCGATTCGGGCAGGCCGACCGCTTCGATGGTGGCTGTGATCGGAAGGCGGTTGAACACCTCGACCTCCTCCGGGGCGGAAAGATCCCGCACCGAGAGGGTATGCGTCGAGCCGGTCACGCGGTCCCACCCGACGCCGACGGTGAAAATCGGGAGGCCCTGGGAGCCCTTGATCTCGGCGAGCTTGATCGGCGTGAGGATGTCGGTGGTGTTGTTGCAGCCGTCGGTGAAGAGCATGACGGCCACCACGTCGCGGCGGGAGGCGGCGAACTGTTCCAGGGCGCGGTTGGTGGCGTCGCCCAGGGCGGTGGCGGGTCCGTCCGGCTGGGCGAAGCGGATCACGTCGCGCCCGTCCGGCAGAAGGTTCTGCACGCTGCCGGCGGAGGAATCGAACAGGAACAGCTCAAGGTCCACCTGGTCGGCCAATGCGGCGATGCGATTCCACTGCTCGGAGATTGCCTGTCGAAGCGACTCCATGCGCTCCAGCGGCGGGACGTCCTCGGGTACGGTGTCGCTGCGATAGTCCAGGGGCATGTCCTTGCGGGCCATCGAGGCGGACGTATCGATGCCGACCAGGGCGACCCCGCGAATCTCGACCTCGCGGACGCTTTCGTCGGCAGGGCCCAGCGCCCAGAGGGTCAGCAGGAGAATCACGGCGATCCGCAGCGTCAGAAGGAGAATCTTGCTGCGCCGTTTGAGTGGCGCGGTCGTTCGGCTGTAGGCCCGCACCGACCAGAGCATCGCCACCGCCCCAATCGCGCAGACACCGCCCGATGCGCCGAATTTCCAGACGACCACAGCCAGCACGGCGATGGCCGAGCCGCGCAGGAAATGCGGGATGAATGTTTCTCTGCGTTCCTGATCACCCGCAGAGGCGTGCATCGCCACGCGGACGATCGAGGCGACCACCGCCAGCGGGCCGACCAGCAGCGCTGCGGCCGTCAGTGCAAGCCCGCGGGGCCAATCGGTTCGGCGAATGAACGAACCGGTCAGGCTGACGATTTCCCACGCCAGCCCTGCCGCTGCCACCGTCGGCAGCAGCACCGGCCAGTTCGGAGGATTCAGTACGAGATACGAAAGCATCGCGTCATCGGTCCGGTCCGTTTCCTGGATTTGCCGGCCGACCCCTACGTCGGCAGGTCTTGCTGAATGCCAAGGATACCGTCTCACGGCCTTCCATCCCAGCCTGAACCCCGCAGAGAGACAAAATGTCCCGGTGGGCAGCGGCTTCTCAGTAAGGCCGATGGCCTGGCCAACACAATCACGTGTGCCCGAAGATTATGTCCCCAAAAAGTCGCCAATAAGCCTAATTGTCCCGCAACTCTGGATAGGTATAAACACTCAGCCGGAATCCGCACTGCGATTGCCCACATTTCGTATACGGGGAATACCCTACGGAATATGTCCTTTGTTCTGAACAGGTTGCGATTTATGTCGCTCCTGCCGATGGCGAGCTCAGCCTCAAAACCAGAACACCCTGAATACCATGCGCAATCAGAAGATTGGAAAAAGCGGCCTGATTTGAATTCGACGCCCATGCCTTTGAGTGATCCTGCACGCCAAGCGAATCCCGCCTTCGGACGATAAGAACAGCAGTGGACGACAGACGTCGGGTTGCTGTGGGGGTAAGGCAGCGGCCTGACACAAGTTGCCGCGGGGTTCGGACCAGATCAGGGGGTGGTCCGAGATATGCAGGGACCTTGGTCCCGTGCCTGCTGTGGGGCAGGCAAGAGTGTTGGGGGCAATGGGCTGGACGACGGGGGAACTCCTTCGGGAGTCGTCACCGAGCCTTATGCGGGGTAGCAGCTGACCCTTCGGGGGTGGCAAGCTATCCGATCCCGGGGCAGGCTGAGGACGAGCAGCCTGCCCCTTTTTGTATGCGCTCATTTCTCCGGGCCCAGCCGGTCGGCGTCCTGATCGATTCTGAACCTCTTGACAGGCGGCCGTCTATCCCGTATAAGCTTCCTGCCAATTATGGCTCGCGCGCGGACTCCCTACACCGGATTCGCTTCCGCCCCGTCAGGGCGGTTACTTTCTGATATTCGTAAGAAGAGAGAGAACAATGGACGAGAAGACCACCAACGTGCTGAAAGAGAAAATGGACGATGCGAGCTTCCAGAAGCTCCAGGCCCTCGGAAACGACAAGCTCAACCGCTTCGTGCTGGACGCGGTTGAACTCTGCGAGCCGGATTCAGTGAAGGTCTGCTCGGATGATCCCGAGGACATCGCCTTCATTCGTCAGCTGGCGATCGACAACCAGGAGGAGATCCCCCTGGAGATCGAAGGTCACACCGCTCACTTTGACGGCTACTTCGACCAGGCGCGTGACAAGAGCGTCACGAAGTACCTGCTGCCCAAGGGCATGACGTTGGCCGAGCGGCTCAACTCCATGGATCGCGAGGAAGGTCTCACGGAGATCCGCGGCTTTTTCAAGGGTGCCATGCAAGGCCGGCAGATGCTGCTGATGTTCCTCTGCCTGGGACCCACAGGCGGGCCGTTCAGCATTCCCTGCGCCCAGATCACCGACAGCGCCTACGTCGGCCACAGCGAATACATGCTGTATCGCGCCGGCTACGAGGAGTTCCGCAAGCTGGGCAACAGCCCGGACTTTTTCCGGTTCTTCCACGCCACCGGGCGGGTGGACGACCGCAAGACCGCCGTGGACGTCGAGAACAAGCGCGTTTACATGGACATCACCGAGGACATGGTCCTCAGTGTGAATACCCAATACGCCGGCAACACCGTCGGGCTCAAGAAGCTCGCGCTGCGCCTGGCGATCCGCAAAGCCGACCGCGAGGGTTGGCTGGCTGAGCACATGTTCGTGATGGGCGTTCACGGCCCGAATGACCGCGTGACGTACTTCACCGGTGCGTTCCCCAGCGCCTGCGGCAAGACCTCCACCGCCATGCTGCCCGGAGAGAGCATCGTCGGCGACGACCTGGCGTATTTCCGCAAGATCGACGGCCAGGTGCGGGCGGTGAACGTCGAGAGCGGGATTTTCGGAATCATCCGCGACGTGAACCCCGACGACGATCCGGTCATCTACGACGTGTTGACCAAGCCCGGCGAGGTGATCTTCGGGAATGTGCTGGTCAAAGACGGCAAGCCCTACTGGATGGGCATGGGTCAGGACCTGCCCGAGGAAGGGCAGAATTACCTCGGCCACTGGCACAAGGGCGACAAGGGCCCGGACGGCAAGGACACCACCCCCTCCCACAAGAACGCCCGGTACACCGTGCGAATCTCGGCGCTGGCCAACCGCGACGAGCACTGGGACAAGCCCGACGGCGTCCCCGTCGGCGGGATCATCTACGGCGGGCGCGACAGCGACACGTCCGTGCCGGTGTGGGAGGCGTTCGACTGGACACACGGGATTATCACCATCGGCGCGTCGATCGAGAGCGAATCGACAGCCGCCACCATGGGCGCCGAGGGCGTGCGCCAGTTCAACATGATGAGCAACATGGACTTCCTGGCGATTCCGCTGGGCAAGTACATCATGAATAACGTCAACTTCGTCGACGACGCCGAGGAGGTCCCCCTGGTGTTCGGGACCAACTACTTCCTGAAGGACGCCGACGGCAGCTTCCTCAACGGCATGCGGGACAAGGGTGTGTGGGTCAAGTGGATGGAACTGCGTGCCCACGGCGACGTCGACGCCATCGAGTCGCCCATCGGCAGGATTCCCCGCTACGAGGACCTCAAGCCCCTCTTCCGGCAGGTGCTCGATAAGGACTACGCCGAGGAAGACTACCTCCGGCAGTTCTCCATCCGCGTGCCGGAGCAGTTGGCGAAGATCGACCGCATCGAAAAGGTCTACCAGACCGTCGAGGATACCCCCGACGTCGTCTGGGAGCAGCTCAAGGCCCAGCGGGCCCGCCTGGAAGAACTCCAAGCCGCCAAGGGCGATTGCGTAAAACCCTCCGAGCTGTAAAACCCTCGGCTGCAGACTCACGCGAAAGGCCCGGCCTCAACCCCCGGGCCTTTCGTCTGCGCGGCCGCACCGCCCGCAACAAGTTGCGGGCCCTACGGTTGTAGCACGGCCTTCCAGGCCGTGTTTCCATGGGCTGGAAGGCCGACCCGGTAGGGTTGGCGAGCCCTCGGATAAGTTCAGGGAATCGCTC
>JBKHCL010000114.1:0-9759 GCA_046541875.1 Phycisphaerae bacterium
CGTGCAGGACGCCATGGTCGTTCTGCGCGCGCAAACGACGGCCGGGGCGTTTTGTGAGCGCCCCGGCCGCGTTGCTACCTTTTCCCTTTGCGAATCGGTCGACACACGCCGACCGTCATTCTCCCATCAGACAATGCCCTGCGCGAGCATCGCTTCGGCGACCTTCACAAAGCCGGCGATATTCGCACCGGCCACCAGGTTGCCCTTTCGGCCGTAGGTTTCGGCGGCCTGGTCGCACTGGTTGTAGATCGCTTCCATGATCTGCTGCAATCGGGCGTCGACCTCGTCAAACGTCCAGTTCAGACGCATGGAGTTCTGGGTCATCTCCAGGGCGCTGGTGGCCACACCGCCGGCATTGGCGGCCTTGGCGGGCCCGAAAGAGACGCCCCCGTCGAGGAACACCTTGATCGCCTCGGGCGTGGAGGGCATGTTCGCACCCTCGCCAACGGCGATGCACCCGTTCTTGACCAGTGCCTCGGCGGCGTCCTGGTCGATCTCGTTCTGCGTCGCGCTGGGCAGGGCGACGTCGCAGGGAACCGTCCAGATCCCCTCCCAGCCCTCGTGGAACTCGGCGCCGCTGTGCTCGTCGCAGTATTCGCGAATTCGGCCTCGCTCGACCTCCTTGATGCGGCGGACGGTGTCGAGCTTGATGCCCTCTTCGTCCACGACGTACCCGTTGCTGTCGGACAGCGCAATGACCTTGCCGCCCAACTCATGCACCTTCTGGGTGGCGTAAATCGCCACGTTGCCCGAGCCGGAGACGACCACCTTCTTACCGGACCAGTCCTCGTTGCGGGCGCGGAGCATGTGCGTCACGAAGTACACCAGGCCGTACCCGGTGGCCTCGGTGCGAACCAGCGATCCGCCCCAGCCGATGCCCTTGCCGGTCAGTACGCCGGTGAAGGTATTGGTCAGCCGCTTGTACTGGCCGAACATGAAGCCGATCTCCCGGCCGCCCACGCCGATGTCGCCGGCGGGCACGTCGGTGTCCGGGCCGATGTGGCGGTAGAGCTCGCTCATGAACGACTGGCAGAATCGCATCACTTCGTTGTCGCTCTTGCCCTTCGGGTCGAAGTCCGATCCGCCCTTGCCGCCGCCGATGGGCGTGGTGGTCAGGGCGTTTTTGAAGATCTGCTCGAAGCCCAGGAACTTGATGATGCCCAGGTACACCGACGGGTGAAACCGCAGGCCGCCCTTGTACGGCCCGATGGCGCTGTTGAACTCGACGCGGAAACCGCGATTGACCTGCACCTCGCCGCGGTCGTCCACCCACGGAACGCGGAACATGACCTGCCGCTCGGGCTCGATCATCCGCTCGAAGATGCGGGCCTTGGCGTACGACGGGTTCTTCTCATAGACCAACTGGACCGAGTCGGCCACTTCGTCGACCGCCTGATGGAACTCCGACTCGCCCGGGTTGCGGGCTTTGACCTTGTTCATCAGGTTTTCCTGGTAGGAGTCCGAGAAGACCTCCTGATACGAACTGGGACCACTTTCCTTTGCCATTTCCTTTTCCCTTTCCGTGAAACCGTCTGCCTGCCGAGTTCGACCCATGCGCTCCGTATACCGGACAATCGCATCGTTCGTGTCGATGGACAGGACTCTGACGTGGAATCTTGAGTGCTATTCTGGTACATTTGCGTATCGCTTCGCAAGGCTGGAAGTGCCTAATACACACTATTACATTATCTAATAGCCCCGCTGTGGCACGTGGGCTCAGACACGGGAGAAGGCACGATGACACAGATCGACCCTCGGCTGACGACCGGGCTCGGCGGCGCCGACCGGATGCTCAAGGGGCTCATCCGCGGTGACAATGTCGTCTGGCAGGTCGACAGCGCCGAGGATTATCGCCCGTTCGTCGGGCCCTACTGCCGGGCGGCAAGCAAGATCGGCGAGCCGCTGGTGTACATTCGTTTCGCCAGCCATGATATGCTGATTCCCGAAGACAGCGAGGCCCGCATCTGTCGGCTGGACCCTCGAGCGGGGTTCGAGAGCTTCGTCACCAGCATTCACCGCATCATCGAGAGCACCGGCCGGGGTGGGTATTACGTATTCGATTGTCTCTCCGAACTGGCCGAGGCGTGGCGCAGCGACCAGATGCTGGGCAACTTCTTCATGCTCACCTGTCCGTACCTTTACGACGTCGAGGCCATCGCCTATTTCGCCGTCGAGCGGAACGTGCATTCCTACCATGCTACCCGCGCGATCGCCGAGACCACGCAGATCTTTCTGGATGTCTTCCGTCACGGCCAAAATGCCTACGTCCACCCGTGGAAGGTGCAATCGCGACACTCCCCGACCATGCACATGCTGCACACGTGGGGAAAACACTCGGACTTCGAGCCGGTCACCGACAGCGCCACGATCACCGAGGTCCGCCACACCGTACCCTGGCTTGAGAGCGACTCGAACCAGGCGGGGCTGTGGCAGCGAACCTTCTCCCGCGCCCAGGACCTCGCGGGCATCTGGCCGAAGGAGGGCACGCCCTCGCCCGAGGCCCGCCGGTGCTTCGAGCACATGATCCGCCTGTGCATCTCGCGCGACGAGCCGGTGCTCGACCTGGTCCGCAAGTACATGACGCTGCCGGACATCGTGGACATCGGGAAGCGCATGGTGGGCACGGGACTGATCGGCGGAAAGAGCGTGGGCATGCTCCTGGCCAGGGCGATCCTCACACGATCCGACCCGCGATACCGGCAGCTGCTCGAACCGCACGACTCGTTCTTCATCGGATCGGACGTATTCTACACCTACCTCGTGCGCAACGGTATCTGGAGCCTCCGCCAGCACGTCCAGGACCCCCAGCGATACCTCGAAGGGGCCGAACGGGCCCGCCAGCGGATCCTGATCGGATCGTTCCCCGACGACGTCAACGACCAGTTCCGGGACATGCTGGACTACTTCGGCCAATCGCCCATCATCGTGCGGTCCTCCTCGCTGCTGGAGGACAATTTCGGCAACGCCTTCGCCGGGAAATACGAGAGCGTCTTCTGCGCCAACCAGGGCTCCCGCCATCAGCGCCTGGAGGACTTCCTTGCCGCCGTCCGGACCATTTACGCCTCGACCATGAGCGAGAAGGCGTTGACCTATCGCGCCCAGCGGGGGCTGCTGGAACACGACGAGCAGATGGCCCTGCTGGTCCAGCGGGTCAGCGGGAAGATGCACAAGGACCTTTTCTACCCGCTGATGGCGGGCGTGGGGTTTTCGCTGAACCCGTATGTCTGGAGCGAAGAAATCGACCCCGCCGCGGGGATGGCCAGGCTGGTGTTCGGCATGGGCACCCGGGCGGTAGACCGTGCGGACAACGACTACACGCGGATCGTGGCGCTCAACGCCCCGGACCGCCGCCCCGAGGAGAGCTTCGACAAGGTCCGCCAGTATTCCCAGCGGTACGTGGACGTCCTGGACCTGATGGCCAACCAGTTGGTCAGCAAGCGGTTCAACGCCGTCGAGGAGCATTCCCACGACCTGCCCCTGGACCTCCTGACCACCGAGGTCACCCCGCCATCGAGCCGGTCCCAGGGGCCCAACGCCCTGCAGCCGGCCGCCAATCCCACTCGGGTTCTGACTTTTGACGACCTGCTCAAACGAACCACCTTCATCGACGACCTGCGCAATATACTCGCCACGCTCCAGAAAGCGTACGACTACCCCGTGGACGTGGAGTTCACCGCCAACGAGATCAACGAACAGTTCCGCATCAACGTCGTGCAATGTCGGCCGTTGCAGGTCAGCGGCGGGGGCAACATCGTGCCCGTCCCCGAAGGTCTCGGCGAGTCGCGCGTCCTGCTGGACGCCCACGAAGCCATCATCGGCCAAGGACAGGACACCACCGTCGACCGGATCATCTACGTGGTTCCCGGGGTATTCGGGAAGATGCCCCTCGCCGACCGCCATGCCGTAGCCAGGCTGGTCGGGAAGATCTGCCACCTCGAGCAGCGTGAGGACTGCTTCATGCTGCTGGTGGGTCCGGGGCGTTGGGGAACCACCAGTCCGTCGCTGGGGGTGCCCGTGCGATTCCCGGAGATCGACCGTGTCTCTGCCGTCTGCGAGCTGGTCACCATGAGCGAGCATGTCGCCCCCGACGTATCGCTCGGGACGCACTTCTTCAACGACCTGATCGAATGGGAGATGCTCTATTTCGCCCTGTTCCCCGGCCGACATGACGACCGCGTGAACATGGAGATGCTCGAAGCCGCCCCCGACTCGCTGCCGGACCTGATCCCCGACGCAGGCCGGGCCGGGGAGGCGGTCCGCGTGATCGACACCGCCGGCGCATGGGAGGGTTTCCGGACGTCACTGAACGCCAACCCCATCGACCAGCGCGCCGTCTGCTACCTGACGCCCAACCGGTCCTGACAGAGACGCCCGCCGCGACGCGCACATCGGGACCCGCCGGCTTTTGCCGCAGCCTTCCTGCCGCGGGGCTGCCCGGTGGAACACAGCCCACCGCAAACCAGCCCCGACAAGGCAAAAATGAAGGCGGCTGTGCCCGCAATCAATACATGGCACAGCCGCCAGAGGAGGTCCTGTAGTTGCGGCTATAATCAGCGGCGGCGACGCAGCAGCGCCCCCAGCCCGCCGATGGCCAGCAGGCTCATCGTGGCAGGCTCAGGCACGATCTGCAGGCCGGTAATGCCAAGCTCGTCGCCGTCATCGTCGAACATGCTGATAGTCTGCGAGGAACCCGTCAGATCTTCGAACAACACGTAGGTCGCACCGGCAGTGGGGTTGTCGACGTCTGTCGAGGTCGCTTGCACGTGAGCGCCGGGCAGGTCGCCCATATCTCCGCTGTCCGGGTCCGAGCGGTAATAGTGATACGTCGTTCCGCCGATCGTGGTCTCGCCCGTATCGTCCTTCGCCTCCGTCCAGTCACCGTATCGACCCACGTAGACGTAAATGTCGTAGGTGGCGTAGGGTATATCGGTGAGCTCGATGTCAATCTCATCCTCAGCCCCAGCAATTGCGCGGGTAGCATACATCATTGTGGCATCGGCACTGGAGGGGGAGGTGTAACTGGCTTCGCCCATCATCCACCCCTCGCTCGTATCCGGCGACGTGAGTTCCAGACTCATTCCCGTACCTGCGCCGGAATCGTCCTCCAAGTCCGTCAAGCTGGGAGCCTTCCCGAGGGCGTTCGTCCAATTGGCCGCCGGCACGACGCCGGCCACGTCCGTATCGGCCATCTGACCTGTAGAATCGGTATCGCCGTAGTAGTAGTCAGCGTCGGACTCTGCGGCGAAGTTCACCGAGACCACGGAGGCCTGTGAACTGACGGCAACCACTGCCAAAACAACCGCTATCGTTGCTAGCTTTCTCATTCTCTTTCTCCTTCCCCCAAATGGTAGTCTCCGATATGGGCACATTCACCTGGGGAACGGTCCCTCCAGATGGCCCATCTCAACGCCTTCAATGATACCCCATCTCGACAGAACATGTTTGTTATATAGAGCATTTCTTTTGTCGTATAGCGCACAAATGTCGATATAATCCAAAGCCATGTCCGACATACCCACCACCACTCGGAAGCAACACAGGCTCCATCGTGTCCTGATCGCCGTTCCCACGTACGCGGCGTACGGCCGGCGGATCGTGGACGGCGTTCTCGAATTCGCAGATAAGAACCCCGGCTGGGAATTCGAGAGATCGCGAGAACCGGAAGAACTCTACACCGGCCAACAGCCCGATGGCGTGATCCGGGGCATTTCGACCGGACCCCTGGGCAAGACCATCGCGCGGTTCGAGAAGAAGGGAACCCCCTGTGTGTCGGTGACCGATCCCGCCTTGCCCTTGCCGCAGGTGCTCATGGACGACGTGGCTGTGGGCGAAATGGCTGCCGGGCACTTCCTCGACCTGGGCTTCGAACAGTTGGGGTTCCTGTCCTACACTCCATATCAATTCGCTTGCGAGCGTCTTGAGGGCTTCACCCGAGCAGCCCGGCGCAGCGGCGCGACGGTGCATACATTGCCCCTGAGCGACAATGGCAGCCTCACGATGTCGGTCGAGAAGTGGCTTGGAGAACTGCCCCTGCCGATCGGCATCCTGGCGGCCGAGGACATGACCGCGGTGCACCTGGCCAATGCCTGCCAGGAGCAGGGCGTGATGGTTCCCCAGCAGGTCGCGATCATCGGTGTCGATAACGACACCCGGGCGTGCCGTATGGCCAACCCGCCGCTGAGCAGCATCGATCACGGCGCCCGCGAAGTCGGTTTCCGGGCAGCCCAACTGCTGGAGAACCTCATGGCCGGTCAAGCTCCCCCCGACGAGCCGATCTACGTTCAGCCTCGTGGGATCATTACCCGCCAGTCCACCAATACCCTGGCCATCGAAGACCCCAACGTCGCTCGTGCGGTCCGCTATATCCATGACCGATTTGCCGAGAGAATCACACCCGGGGACGTTGTCGCAGCCATTCCAGTGGCCCGAAGGACCCTCGAGACGGCTTTCCGCCGCTGCCTGGGAAGGACCATCCTTCAGGAACTCCAACGCGTGCGAATTGACCGCGTCAAGCATCTGCTTCGCGAAACGGATCTGGCTATGCCCGAAATCTGTGAACTATCCGGGTTCAGCTCTCCTTCGCGGCTGTCCAAGGCCTTCAAGAAGGCCGTCGGCCACCCTCCCAGCCACTACCGAAGCCAATCCCGCCTGTGAATCTCACTTCGGGCAACCGGGGGCCCTAGCACGGGCTTTCAGCCCGCGTTTGCATTGGCACGATGCCCATGCCACGAAGAAAGCCCCCACCGTCAGGTGGGGGGATGGAACCGCCCGGTAGCGCGGCCTTCCAGGCCGTGTCTGTATGGCCACGATGCCCATGCCACCAACCGGGCTGCCTCCTGCTTCGCTCTTCGAGCTTCGGCGGGCACAGACCTGGGCACCCAGCCAATAGTCCGAGCACCCAGCCTTTCTGCCGCGGGGCCGGGCGTGCTATAATCCCCCCGTGGATTCCTTCACCCTGGACAAGATCGAGTTCGATCAGCTGCGCGAGTTGCTCAGCGGGTTCTGCGCCTGCTCGCTGGGGCGTTCGCTCGCGCTGCGCATCACGCCGTCGCGGAACGTCGAGACCATCGCACGTTGGCAGGAGCAGACCGCCCAGATGGTCGACGTCCTTCGGGACGTCGGGCTGCCGCCCTTCGGGGGGATTGCGGACATCCGCGGCGCTCTGGACCGCACCAAACCCGGCGGCGGGGCGACCGGCGAGGAATACGCCCAGATCGCCGCGACGCTGGAAGGCTCTTCGCGCGTGCGGGAGTTCCTCGTGGGGCTGGAAGACCGCTTCGACGCACTCGCCGAACTGGGCGGACAGCTCGCCCCCTTCGGCGAACTGGTCGAAGCGATCCGCCACGTTGTGGGCAGCGACGGGCACGTGCTGGACACGGCCTCCCGTCGTCTGGCGGAGATCCGCCGCGAGATGGACCGCCTCGATCGTGAGATTCACGAGGTCGCCCACAGCTACGTGCGCAATCCCGACGTCGCCCGCCTGCTGACCAACCCCAACGTCACGCTGCACGGCGACCGGTACGTCCTGCCGGTCCGCGCCGACCATCGAGGCCGACTGCCCGGAGTGGTGCATCGTGCCAGCAACACCGGGGCTACGGTGTTTGTCGAACCCAACGCCTGCGTCACGCTGAACAACGAATTGGCCGACCAGCGCGACCACGAGCGGCGGGAGGTGAATCGCCTGCTGACCGAGTTGGGGCTCCGCGTGAGCAAGCAGGCCGACGCCATCGGCAATGCCCTTCGCCTGCTTTCGCAGATCGACCTGCTTCAGGCCAAGGCCCAGTACGCCTACCAGAACGACATGGTCCGCCCCCAACTCAACGAAAGCGGCCAGCTGCTGCTGCCCAATGCGCGACATCCGCTGTTGGTCGCCCAGGCCCGCCGGCAGGAGAAGGAGGGCATCGACCCGGAGAAACGCCACCCGGTGGTCCCCATCGACGTTCGGCTGGGGCAGGATTTCGACCTGCTGGTGATTACCGGCTCGAACACCGGCGGTAAGACGGTCGCGCTGAAAACCGTCGCCCTGCTGGTGGTCATGCACCAGACGGGCATGCACATTCCCGCCTCGCGGGGCGCTGAGCTGCCGGTGTTTCACGACGTGCTGATCGACATCGGCGACGAGCAATCGCTCCAGCAGTCGCTGAGCACATTCGGCGGGCACCTCAAACGCCTCAAGTACATTCTCAACAAGGCCGGCAAGTCGTCGCTGGTGTTGCTCGACGAACTCGGCGCGGGTACCGACCCGGACGAGGGCGGCGCCATCGGCCAGGCGGTGCTGGACGAACTGCGGCGCATCGGGTGTGTGGGGATGATCTCCACGCACCTGTCGGTACTGAAGGCGTACGCGTTCACCCACGATCGCGTGGACAACGCCTCGGTGGAGTTCGATACCGGGACGCTCTCGCCGACGTATCGGCTGTTGATCGGTCAGCCGGGCGAATCGCATGCGATTACGGTTGCCCGGCGCATGGGCCTGCCGCGGCGGGTGACCGGTGAAGCGAAGCAATATCTCTCGCGTCAGGGCAAGCAGTTCTCCAAGGCGATCCGCGCGACGGCCGAGGTTCGCAAAAACGCCGAAGACGCCCGCGCCGAGGCGCATCAGGCGAGGGAGGCTGCCCACTCCCAGCGGGAGGATTACGAAGAGAAACTCGCCGACGTCAAGCATCTCCGCCAGGAACTGCTCGATTGGCTGGCTGGCCTGCCGGACCTTCAGCCGGGCGACGCGGTTGCGGTTCCCTCGATGAGAAAGACCGGTTCGCTCGTTCGCCTCGAGCTGCATCGGCAGGTGGCCGTCGTGGAAGTGGACGGGCTGACGGTGGAGGTCCCGCTGGGCGAGTTGATGCCCGCGCTCGGCCAGGACGCCGTCCGACGGGACGCGGTGCGACGGCGCAGGCAGCGCGAGGAAGACCAGCAACGGGCAGCCGACGCCCGCCGGGAGGCGGAGACGATCAAGCAGGAATACGAGAAGACGCTCACGCAACAGCGGGACCGCGCCAAACGCTTCGACCGCTGGCTGGGTGCGATCGGACGGATGTCGCCCGGCGACGAGGTCCCCATCGCCCGCAAGCCGGGCAAGGCGATTCTGACCGGGATCGATCCGTCCGGGCTGAAAGCCACCGTGCGCACCGGCGAGGGCGAGGAAATGACGCTTTCGCTGCAGGACCTGTTTCCGCAGACCGGTCCGTTCTCGCAGGCCGCCCGAGAGGCAGGCGGAAAGGGAAAACGGCGCGCGGGGTCGAAGCGATCATCCGATCAGGGCACCAGCGACCAGCCGATTCGGCGCCCGCGTCCGGACAGCAAAAAGGCTCAACAGAACGTGCGCAAGGTCCTGCAGGTCGAGCCCGGCGAGCCGGTCTTCGTCGTGCCGTTCAACCAACGGGCCACGCTGATCCGCATCGACCGCCAGAAGGACCAGGCGATCGTGCAGGCCGGCGCGTTCGAGATGCAGGTCGCCCTGGCCGACCTTGCCCCGGTGACGCTGCGCAAGTGAGAGCAGTTGTTCCGCCGGCAAACCACCTCGGTTCCCCGGGTACCACACACTCACGCGAACCGGGCGCATCTCCATGTTCTGAATCGCTGAGCTCGATCGCGGTGGTTCGCCAGCCCTACGCCACAACTCCGGTGCCACCGGCGTGTCCCCGCGCCGGTGCGTTCCCATGCCACGAAAAGCTCCCACCGTAAGGTGGGGGAAAGAACGGCCATAACCGTTTGCAGGAGTTTCCGCCCGCAACAAGTTGCGGGCCCTACGGTCGTAGCACG
>JBKHCL010000115.1:0-9576 GCA_046541875.1 Phycisphaerae bacterium
CGCCCTCTGTGAGCGCTGTGGCTGATCTCTGTTGTCACAGGTCGAGCTGTTTGCGGGCTTCGGCGATGACCTCATCGACGGCCAGGGCGCTTTCGGGGTCGATGGCTGGGGGTTTCCCCTTCCGCACGCATTCGACAAGGTGCTGCAGTTCGGCGACGTGGCCGGCGTAGTACGAGCACGTTTCGGGCTCTTTTTGCCCCTTCTTCCAGACGCCCCAACCGGGCGGGTGCATGCTGACCTCCGCGACCCGGCCGTCCCGGCCGACACCCTTGTAGTACCACTTGGGCATGTGGGCGCCATCGGCTGACCCGCCGCAGGTGATGCTGGCGAAGGACCCGTCGGCGAATTCCAGCAGCAGGGCGAACTGCTCGGCCGGGTTCGCCTGGGAGGCGAGATCGGTTCCCCGAGCGGTGACCTGCGACACCGGCGCGTCGTGCCAGGAGAGGATCGTGTCCACCGCGTGGCAGGCGTTGTGGGTGAGGTAGTTGAGCCCGCCCTGTTCGTGGTTGAGCACCAGGGCCGTCGAGAAGGCGGCCGGCGTGACGTGCTCGCGGGCGGTGGCGTAGGCTTGCGCGAAACGATAGCAGTAGCCCACCAGCAGCCTGCCGGGCATCTCGGCGAGGGCGGATCGCAGCGCGTCGCGGTCGGCGGGACCGGCTGAGAGCGGTTTCTCGCAGAAGACCATCTTGCCGGCCCGCATCGCGCGGATGCTCAGGGGCACGTGGGCTTCGGGAGGCGTGACGATCAGCACCGCTTCGATGCTCTCATCGGCCAACGCGTCGTCGATGTTCGTGGACGTATTGGGAATGTCGTACGTCTCGGCGTACGTTTCGGCGGCGGAGGCGTCCAGATCGATCGCCCAGTCGATGCTCAGCCCTTCGACGAGGCCCTTTTCGCACACGTTTACGCAATGTCTTTTGGCAAATTTCCCGCAGCCGACGAGGGCTGACCGTACTTTTCTGCTCATCGTCAAAACCGCTCCTGTCCGTTTGTCTGCCGGGCGTGGGCACCGGCAGAACGCCGGTTGGTTCCAACGCGTGGGCCTCCATATATCGCAGGGATCGCCGGGTGGGTCAATGAAATCATGGGGCATCCGTTCCGGTTTACGATGGTCGAGTCGAGACAAAGCTCGCCCAAACGGTTGCATCCGGCTGCGTTTTCGCCCACAATGTCCCCTCGCCCTGACATTCTGCTGCTAGAATGATTCATTCAGGGCATGGACTCGCAGCAAACCTCGAATGGGAGTGAAGCACTCATGACGACTGTGAACACGGGATCGGACTATCAGATCAAAGACCTGGGCCTGGCCGACTACGGACGCAAGGAAATCGAAGTCGCCGAGAAGGAGATGCCCGGGCTCATGGCCACGCGCGAGAAGTATGGTGCGGACAAGCCTCTCCAGGGCGTACGCATTATGGGCTCGCTGCATATGACCATCCAGACGGCGGTGCTCATCGAGACGCTTGTCGAGCTCGGTGCCGACGTCCGATGGGCCAGCTGCAACATCTTCTCCACGCAGGATCATGCCGCGGCGGCCGTCGTGGCGGCGGGCATTCCGGTGTTCGCCTACAAGGGCGAGACGCTGGAGGAATACTGGGACTACACCAAAAAGGCGCTGACCTGGCCGGACGGCAAGGGCCCGCAGCTGATCGTGGATGACGGGGGCGACGCCTCGCTGTTGATGCATCGCGGCTACCAGGCCGAGGACAACCCGGCCATGCTCGATGAACCCACGGACAACAAGGAACTGCAGATCCAGAACAAGCTGCTCAAACGCGTGCAGAAGGAAGATGACCGGTTCTGGCACAAGGCGGCTGAGGAGTGGAAAGGTGTCTCCGAGGAGACCACCACCGGCGTGCACCGCCTCTACCAGATGCAGGAACGCGGCGAGTTGCTGGTTCCGGCGATCAACGTGAATGACTCGGTCACCAAGAGCAAGTTCGACAACGTCTACGGCTGCCGGCATTCATTGACCGACGGCATCAAGCGGGCGATGGACGTGCTGCTCAGCGGAAAGACCGCGATGATCTGCGGGTTTGGCGACGTGGGCAAGGGTTCAGCCCAGTCGATGGCCAACGAAAAGGCCCGCGTGCTGGTCAGCGAGATCGACCCGATCTGCGCCCTGCAGGCGTGCATGGCCGGCTATCGCGTGTGTACCGTCGAGGACGCCCTGGAAGAGGCGGACATCTTCGTGACCACCACCGGAAACAAGGACGTGATCACCATCGATCACATGGCCAGGATGAAAGACCAGGCCATCATCTGCAATATCGGGCACTTCGACAACGAGATCCAGGTCGACGCCCTGATGGAATATCCGGGGATCGAGCGGACCAACATCAAACCCGGGACCGACATGTTCACCTTCCCCGACGGACACAGCGTGTTCCTGCTGGCGGAAGGTCGACTGGTGAACCTCGGCTGCGCGACGGGGCACCCGAGTTTCGTGATGTCCAACAGCTTCACGAACCAGACGCTCGCCCAGATCGACCTGTGGCAGAACCCCAAGGACGTGGGTGTCTACCGCCTCAGTAAGAAGCTGGACGAAGAGGTCGCCCGGCTGCACCTGGACAAGCTCGGTGCCAGGCTCACCCGCATGACCGACGAGCAGGCCGACTATCTCGGCATCCCGGTCGACGGGCCCTACAAGCCCGAGCACTACCGCTACTAAAGGCGGCTTGCGGCAAAGAAAAAACGCCCACGGGTCCGAGGACTCGTGGGCGTTTCTTTGTGTCGTTCCGGCTGCGTCAGTCGTTGCGTCGCACGGCGATGGCGGTGGGAGTGGCCATCAGTTCGGCGAGGTTCTGATCGAAGTCGGTGAAGGGCTGTTCGCCTTTGCGGTAGAACACCACCACGCCGATCAGCTCCCCGGGCGAGGGAATCAGCGGCACGCCGAGGGTGTTGAGCCCGACGAGGTATTTTCGGATCGACGGGTCGAACATGTCCTGGTTGTCGGTCGCGTCGACCAGCAGCATTTCGGGCTGATTCAGCAGCGATTCCACCATCGGCTGGGCGAGTTCCTGGCAGAACTCCAGGCTGTCGGGGTGCGGGACGCCGAATCGGCCGACCACGCGGAGGTTGGCGTTGGCGTCGCAGACCATCGAAATGCCGAACACCGGGCCCGAGCGGCGGACGTAGGTGCGGAACATCGCCCGGAAGACATCGTCGTCGGTCTGGGCGCCGATCAGTTCGTTCTGGTAGGCGAGGATGATTTCCTGCAGGCTGAGTCTGCCGCTGAGGGTGCGATAGGCTTCGGTAAGGTCCACGCAGGTTTCGTTGAGCTTGCGCTGCATGTCCCGCCGTTCCTGATTGGCGGCGCGGGCGAGCTTGCGGAGTCGTTTCGTGCGGACCCGGGTGGTTTCGTAAACCGCCTGGTGGGCCAGGCCGTTGCGGATGGCCTCGCGAAGTCGTTCCAGGTCCAGGGGTTTGGTAATCATCTCGATGGGTCGACGGCGGGAGGCTTCGCTCAGCCAGGCCGGGTCGTTCTGTCCGGTGATGACCACCGCGGGGATATTCTCGGAAATGGTCTCGGTGAGCGAGTCGATCACGTCCAGCCCCGTGCAGTCTCCCAGGAGCAGGTCGGTCACCAGCAGATCGGGTCTCCAGTCGGAGGCCTTGGCGATCGCCTCGTGCCCGCTGGATGCGGTGGAGACATCGAGGTCGTCCTGATCGAGCGCGTCGACCAGCAGTTCGCGGATGCCGGGCTCGTCATCCACCACCAGAACGCGGGAGGTCTTCTGCTGCTGCATAGTCATGTCGACACCTATTGAGGACTGCTTTCGCCTCGGATGGCCGGCAGCCGAACGTGTACGCTCGTACCGCGGTACAGGGTCGAATCGATCCAGAGCTTCCCGCCATTCATCTCGACGATCCGCTTGGCCTTGGACAGGCCCAGCCCTCTCCGTCGCCCTGCCTGCTGGGCGGAGAAGAACGGCATGGTGGCACGGGAGAGGGTTTGCTCGTCCATTCCCGTGCCGTTGTCGCGAACCGTCAGGCGAACCGCGTCGTTGACCTCATCGGCGTCCGCCAGAAGATGAATCTGGGGTTGGCTCTCGGCGGCTTCCACCCCGTTTCGGATCAGCTCGACCAGCACCGAACAGATCTGGGATCGATCCACCCAGACCGGAGGCATGTCGTCTCCACCCTTATTATCGATGTAGATCGCGGCATCTTGAGAGGATTCCGAAAAGGTGTCCACCGCCTCCTGGAACAGTTGGTCCACTGCCACCGGACGAGGCCTCGGACGGGCCGGGGCGGCGTACTCCATCAGGTCGGAAATGATGTCGCTGACCCGCTGGGCCTGCTCGGAAATGGTCTGCCAGGTCTGGCGTTTGTCATCGTCCTCGGCGCGCTCGGCCATCAGTTGCGCCCGCCCGGCGATCACCGCCAGGGGGTTGTTGATCTCGTGGGCCGCCCCCGCCGCCATCTGCTCGACGGCCGCCATCATCTTGATATCCGCAATGGCATCCTGCGTCTCAGCCAGCACCTGCGACGCCCCGGCGAGTTGCTCGGACAACGCCATCGCGCTGTTGCGCTCCTGCACCACCGCCAATACCAGGGACATCGCCTCGACCAGCGCCCAGGACGAAACCGCGTACTCGCGCGAGGAAATCGCCAGCGGCGCACACAGCAACCCCCCCACCCAGCGCGACGCGCTGACCATCGGGCGGTGAACCCAGTCCGAGGAGTCCACCCAATCGCCCAACTGCGAGGGTTCGTCCAGAAGCGCCGCCAGAACGTCACCGGTCGAAGCGTCGGCCGCCGGCGGACTCGGCGCGAATCCCTCCGCCGGCGCGAGTGTACGCCAATCGGAACGGTCCTGCCCGTTGCAGCGAACCGCGAGAATCTCCCTGCTGCCGGGCTCGATGCTGTAGGCCACCACGTCCGCCCCTTTCGCGGAGTGGCTGCTTCGGGCATCGGCGATCGAGTTGCCGATGTACACCAGCAGATCGGCCACCGTCGAGTCGGCCGGCAGGGAGACGGCAAACTGGCGGATGCGTCGCAGGGCGTCGGTCTGGTTGCTGAGGTGTCGGCTCTGGCGGCGGAGCTTTTCGTTGATTCGTCCCAGCCTCGCGTTGGCGTCCATCAGCGTGCGAACCAGGTCGGCCGGGGCGGCGGGGGCGTCCAGCCCGAGCGTCTCTGCCGCCTGGGCAACGGACTCCCCCAGGCGGTCCTGGACGTCTTTGAGCACCGAGTCCGGGACGTTCATCAACGAGGCGGTCTGCTCGGGAGATCGCGTGAAGGCGTAGTTGCCGCTGGCACCGATGCGGGTCTTGCGGGCGATGGCATCGGCCAACCCCACCAGCGCCACCAGCGGGCGATGCTCGATGCCCGGGGGGATCGCCTCGATGGGCTGAACGTGCAGCCACACAACATCCTGGACGGGGCGGGGGAGTTTCCAATGCTGGGCGAGTCGGCGGGCGAAGGTGCAGTGGTCGGTCCCGAGCGTGTCGCGCTCGTAGTCGATGATATTGCCCTGGTGGGTGTGGCACTGCGTCCAGACGCGGGCGTAGCTCTTGGGCAGGGCGGCCCCCAGTGCGATTTTACCGATGTCGTGCAGCAACCCGCAGAGCATGGCCTCGTCGGGACGGTGCGGCAGGCGGATGCGCTCGGCCAACATCCGGGCGGCCAACCCCACCGCCAGAGAGTGTTTCCAGAGTCCGGGCAGGTCCACCGCATCGGGTTCGTCCTCGCCGGCGGGCGGCTGGGAGACTTCCAGCGCGAGCATCGCCGAGAGGAGCTTCTCGTCGCTGAGGCAATCAATCGCGCCCGAGATGCCCTTCGTGTCGTCCCCTTCCGGGTCGGCCGATCGGAGGATCTTCACCGAGAGAACGGGGTCCAGCTCGATCAGCGAGGCGAGATTCTCCCGGGCGGCGGGGTCTTCCCCCAGCGTGGAGGCCGACCGGATCACCCTGGCGGCGATGCCCGGGAGTGTGGGCAGTTCGCCCAATTCACGGACCAGAACGTCCAACTGTCGGTCGGTCAACGGTTCCCCCTTGGGTTCGAGTTGTCGTGATGGACCCGACACGCCGCCCTCCCGCTTTCGGCCTAGGCCTTCTGGCCGACCAACTCGAGGACGCGCTGGACGACCTTCTCGATGTTGAACGGCTTCTTGATAAACTCATCGGCGCCCGCGTCCATCAGCGCCTGAACCTCCGATGGATTGACCATACCCGAGATAATCAGCACCTTGGTATGGGCCAGCTCGGGGTTCTGCCGGATGCTCCTGCACACCACGTTTCCGTTGATGTCCGGCAGCATGAAGTCCAGAATGACGATGTCCGGGCGGAACTGCTCGGTCATCATCCCGGCGTCGTAGCCGGTCTCGGCGGTGGCCACCTCGAATCGGCCATCGTCCTTGAGAATATCGATGAACAACTCCACGATCTGCGGGTCGTCGTCGACCACCAACACCTTGATCCTGCCGCTGGAGGAATCGAACCCGTCCAGCGGAATGCCGTTGCTCTTCATGAACTCCAGGAGCGAATCGTGCGGGATGCGGCGGAACTTGCTGCCCGGAACACGGAATCCCTGCAACTGCCCGCTGTCGAAACAGCGGATAATCGTCTGCTGTGAGAGCTTGCAGAGGTCTGCAGCCTCGCCGGTGGTGTAAACAGCCTTCTGTTCCAACGCACTTCTCCCGCTTGCTCGGATCCGCCCAACCCGTATCTCCAGGCCGGTCAGGTCCCCCAGTCGCTATATTTTATCACGTCTATCCAGTTTAACATCGGATCAGGCAGTGAAGAATCGCAGAAAACGCAGAACTCTTGCAACGTTTCTGCCCCTTGGCAACCCGTTTATGCGCAATATCATCGCATTCCCGCCCCGACAAAGCCACAAAAAACGGACGACGACCGATGCGCAAATCGGCCGTCGTCCTCGGTTCAACTGCGGGACGGAGGGAATCCCGCCGCCTTGTGCAGGGCTCTATTTCGTTCCGAGCAGTTCCTCAAGCAGGATCTCGACGGTGGCGTCGATCCGCTCGGGGGTCTCGTACGTGCCGGCCTGGATCTCCGCGCGGACCTCGTTGACCAGGTCCCAGCGGATCTCGGGCAACTCGCGGACCTGCCCGGTAAGCTTCATCGCGGAGGAAACGTCCGCCAGTTGCGTCGGGCGGAATCGCCGCGGACGGCGACGCAGACGGATGGCTTCCTTCTTGCCCGCCTGGTTGGTTTCCAGGGCCAATCCTGCATTGTGCGGGGTTGTGGTGCTCATACTGACCTCACCTTCCGGGCGTGGGTGGACTCTGCGTCCACTGCATTGGGCACTCGTGTGCGTCCCGGCCTCCGTGCTCCTCGCGTCGTCGAGCGACCCCTCGCCGCTATATGCTGCTCTGATTTCGGTATCGCCCGCCTTCCCACTGTGCAGCGACGGGCTCAATCGCGTCCTTGCTTTGTTTCTATCGGCGCTGTGCACTTCCTCTCTTGATGGATTCGTACTATTCCCGTTTTCCGTAACGTACTGCTCTTCCATTGGTTACTCCTTCGCCTCCCGGTGACCACAAATTTACCTCATCTCCATCCCTTTAACGAAACCCATTACAGTTCCCCAGCTTCTCTAGTTTGCCCAGATTAACACCTGCTCCCGGACCTCGCAACCCGAATCCAACCGAAAGGACACAATTTCTTCATCTTCACCCGCCCACCCGGGCCAGGTGGATCGCCAGCACCGTCACGTCGGCCGGCGTAATCCCGCTGATGCGAAGGGCTTGTCCCAAAGTGCGTGGCTGGATGGCAGCGAGCCGCTGTTTCGCCTCGATGCGAAGATGTGAGACGGCCTCATACGCGAAATCGGGTGGAATCGCTCGGTCGCTGAGCTGACCCATCGCCTCCTGCGACGCCCGGGCCTTCTCGATGTAGCCGGCGTATCGAGCATCGATCCCCACCGACCAGGCCGCCTGGGGATGCTCAGCCATCAGCGCCGCCAACTCGCCACGCCGCTCGCCGGCCAGCTCCGCCACCTTCTCCAGCGTCATCTCGGGCTGCTGCATCCGCTCCCAGAGCGTCTTTCCGGCGTGGCGCGTCTCGCGCAGGATTCGCTCGACCCCCTCGGCCGCCCGCCACTTGGCGGCGAAACGCTCGGCCCGGGGGCGACCCACCAGACCGATCTCCTCTCCCAGGGGCGTCAGTCGACGGTCGGCGTTGTCCGCCCGCAACGACAGCCTGTGCTCGGCCCGGCTGGTGAACATCCGATAGGGCTCGACCACGTCCTTGGTCACCAGATCGTCGATCATCACACCGATGTACGCCTCGTCGCGCCCCAGCACCACGCCAGGCTGATCGCGCAGCGACCGCACGGCGTTGACCCCCGCCAGAAGTCCCTGACCGGCCGCCTCCTCGTAGCCGGTGGTGCCCGTGAGCTGACCGGCGATGAACAACCCCCCCACGTGCTTGCTCTCCAACGTCGGTGTCAGCCGGGTCGGCGGGACATAGTCGTACTCGATCGCGTACCCCCACCGCAGCACCTCCGCATCCTGCAGGCCCGGGATGTGGCGAACCACGAACTCCTGCACGTCGATCGGAAGCGACGTGGAAATCCCGTTCACGTACACCCAGTGGGTATCTCGGCCTTCCGGTTCGATGAACACCTGGTGAGTGTCCTTATCGGGGAACTTCTCGAGCTTGGTCTCGATCGACGGGCAATACCGCGGACCGGTCGAACGGATCTGCCCGGTGTACAGCGGGGCCCGGTGGAGGTTCTCGCGGATCGCCCGGTGAATCTCCGGTGTGGTCGCACTGAGCCAGCAGGGAATCTGCTCGACGGCCAACTCATCGTGCAGGAACGAAAACGGCGCGGGGTCCGCGTCGCCGTCCTGCCGCGTGCACTGGTCGTAGTCGATGGTCCGCCCGTCGATGCGGGGGCAGGTGCCCGTTTTCATGCGGCCCGGCTGGTGCCCCAGCGCCGTCAGCGACTCGCCCAGCCCGCCGGACGCTTCCTCGCCATATCGCCCGGCAGCCCAGCTGCGCTCACCCACGTGCAGGACGCCGCCCAGGAATGTCCCTGCCGTCACGACGGCCGATCGGCAGGCGACGTCGAACGTCTCCCCCGATCGGGCGGTTTGCTCGGCGGCGAGGCTGCGGGCGAGCTCGTCGTCCAGGGCAGCGCCCTCGGCGGCCTGCAGCGCGTCGGGAAGGTCGTCGGTGGGGCGAACGCGAACCCCCTTCACGCAGCCGCCTTCGGTGAGAAGCTCGATCGCCTCGCCGGCGAGGATCGTGAGAGTCTCCAGTTCCGCCAGGGCCCGTTGCATCCAGGCGGCGTAAGCGTAGCGGTCCGACTGGCAGCGAGGTCCCCAGACGGCCGGGCCTTTCGAGCGGTTGAGCATGCGGAACTGGATGCCCGTGGCGTCGGCGGCCTGGCCCATCAATCCGCCCAGCGCGTCGATTTCGCGGACGATCTGCCCCTTGCCCACGCCCCCGATGGCCGGGTTGCAGGACATCTGGGCGATGGTGGAGGGGTGCAGTGTAATCAGCACAC
Source organism: Phycisphaerae bacterium (assembly GCA_046541875.1). Taxonomy (GTDB): domain Bacteria; phylum Planctomycetota; class Phycisphaerae; order SM23-33; family SM23-33; genus CAZFPT01. Next base: position 9,475 of record JBKHCL010000115.1, read on the forward strand.
ATCGCGCGCCGAGGCGGGCGGCAGCGTGGGCGGCTTCGACACCGGCATGCCCGCCGCCGAGAATGGCTACGTCGAACTCTTCCATGCCGGCGATTGTAGCAT
>JBKHCL010000028.1:0-32644 GCA_046541875.1 Phycisphaerae bacterium
TTTGCGGGTAAGCGTCATGGTGTCTCCTCAGGTCTGTGTTCGTCGATCCGTCCGGCCGCCTGCCTCAAGCGACCATCCCTATAACAATATCGAGCGGACAAGGTTGTGTCCAAAAAGCGAAACAAACCTCCAATTTGCTCCGCCAAGGCGGATTGAGCAGCTTTTCGCTCGCGAAAAGCTCTGCAGCGTTGTGTCCTGCGAGGTCGATATGATATTCATAACGAACTTCGTGTGCGCTGAACCGACCGACGGGACCGACGGACGTGATTGACGAACTCACCAAGGGACTGACCATCTACCTCAACCGCCTGGCGGGCTACTCGCCCTGGGTGGTTCTGGTGCAGTTGATCCTGATCGGCATCGTCGTCTGGTGGGTGATGAAGTTCCTCCGGGGAACCCGCGGGGCCGGCCTGGTCAAGGGGGCCGCCGTCCTGGTGGCGGTGTTCTACCTGGGAATCCGCCTGTTGCCCAAGAACGACGAATGGAAGCGGTTGGAGTTTCTCTTCGGGCGGTTCCTCCTGTTCGCGCTGGTTGCCCTTGCGATCGCGTTCCAGCCCGAACTGCGTCGCGCACTGATCCAGATCGGTCAGGCACGATTCTTCCGCGGTGCCCGCGGGCAGGTGCAGCAAACCGTCGATGCCCTGGTCGAGTCGGCGGCATATCTCTCGCGAAACAAGATCGGCGCCTTGATGGCCGTCGAGCGATCGGTGGGGCTGGCGGCGTTGATCCAGACGGGAACCATTCTGAACGCCCGGCTGCACCCGGCGCTGCTGAATTCGATCTTCTATCCCGGAACCGCCCTGCACGATATGGGCGTGGTGGTTCGCGGAAATCGCGTGATCGCGGCGGGGTGTCAGTTCCCGCTGGCCGAGAGCGAAGACGTGGACCGCTCGCTGGGAAGTCGGCACCGCGCGGCCCTGGGGCTGGCGAAGGACTCCGACGCGGTGATCATGGTCATCAGCGAGGAAACCGGACGGGTATCGCTGGCGTACGAGGGGCAGCTGCACATCGGCCTGGAGCCCGAAAACCTCCGCGAGATGCTCCTGGGGTTGCTCACGCCGCGAAAGACCCGCAAAGCCCGCAAACGAGCCGAGGAAGACCTGGAAATCTGACCCATGGCCCAGATGCTCTACATGCCCGAAGAGCCGAAGTACTCCCGCTCCTGGTGGACCCGCCAGTTGAAAAACCTCGGCTGGGTCGTACTGGTGACGGTGCTGGTGTGGATCTACGCGGACATGGAGTTCACCGACGAGATGGAATTCTCCGCCACCGTGCGCCTGTTGGCGTCGGCGGACAACCTCGCCCTGCTGGAAGCCCGCGGCGGAGAGATGCGCGAAGTCGAAGCCGTCGAGAAAGAAATCACCTTCCGCATGCGGGGGTCGCGTGGCAGCATCGAGCGGTTCCGCACCTGGCTGGACACCCACCAGCGCACCATCGTCTATGACCTGACCGACCGCCACGTGAAAAGCAAACGCACCTACTCCCCCACCGTCGGCGAGATCGTCAACTCCTCCACGCCGGCCGACGATTTCGGGCTGGCGTTCGTGTCGGCCTCGGAAGACACGGTTGCCACCACGATGGAAGAGCGGGCCCGGCTGATGGTGCCCGTCACGTTCCTTCCGCGAGGCGGATCGCCGGCCGGCGAACCGACCATCGAGCCGGGCAAGGTCGCGGTACTCGCCTCGCTCTCGACGTGGGATACCATCCTCGCCGCGTCCGACCAGGAACCGACCATCCAGGCGACCTACGACCTCAGAGACATCGAGCCGGGCAAGGAAGTCACCGTCCCGGCCCGCGTGATCCCGGAAATCGCCGGACTCGGCGTCATCGTCTCGCCGGACACCGTCAAGGTCACACTCAAAGTCACCGTCCAGGACCTTCCCCAGCGGATGGACCTCAAGCTGATCGTCCGCCTCCAGACGCCGCATACCTGGGGCTCGGACAACACCTGGACCGAGTACCGCTTCGAGGCAAACGACGATTTCTGGTGGCAGAAGGAGATCACCGTTTCCGGCCCCCGCGCGGAAATCGATAAGCTCAGGGCCCGCCAGAAAGACGTTGACGCCTATATCACACTCCGTGACGACGACAAGGACAAGGGCTTCATCTCCAAGACCGTCAACGTCCGCCTGCCCGAGGACATCAACGTCGTAATCGTCGGCTCGCTGCCCACCGTCCAGGTCCGCATGGCCAAACGCTCCGCCGAAGACGGCTGACCCGCCGGCGGGATGGAGGCCCGATCACGTTTCTCCCCTGCCACGGATATCTTTCCCGCACGCATGGCGGCGATGCCGGCCGATCTTCCCAGCTCGGGACGGGGCTTGGCGCGTCTGGTCGTGGGTATGAAAAAACCCCGCCACGTGAAGTGACGGGGTTGGGTGTTTCGGATGAATCCCGCGGCCGAGCTATTTGACCGGTTTCATGTCGTTGCTGGCCGGGAGGAAATCGCTCTCGGTGAGCCCGACGTTGAACTTGATGTCCTTGAAGATGTAGCGGCAGAGCAGCTTGCCGTCCCAGTCGTAGCCTTCCACGATCGTCGGCACGAGATACTCCGCGTCGATGTGGATGATCGTCCTGGCGGCGGGATAGCCTTCCCGGGCGGGCAGATCACGAACCAGAATCGCCGCCTTTCGGCCGGTTTCTTCGTGCACGCCAAAGCCCTTGAACGACTCGGTCAGCTCGCCACGCTTCTCGGCGAGGCGATAGACCTTCTCAAGGTCGGCCATCGAGTTGGCAAACCCGAACTCACTGATCGGCCGAAGCGTGCTCTTCATGGCCTCGGGACCGCTCGGGTCTCGCTTGACGGTACCGATCCATGCGAAGAAGCCTGCCGGACGGGCGAGCATCTTATCGCCGTACTTGCCCTTGACATACAGCACGCGGTCGGCCCGGCCGGGGTTTTCCGTCCACGCCAGGGCGACGCTGTACGGGTCGCGCAGGTACTTGGCGGCGATGGTCTGGGGCTTGCCCAGCGTGCCGTTGATCCGCTCCTGCTTGATCAGCGTGCAGGTGTAATCGCGAACGCGATTCTCGTAGGCCTTCCGGCAGAACTCCAGCAGCTCGGCGTGATCCTCGCCGGCGAGATCTTCCACCTTCTTCACAACGCTGGGGGCGTTCTCCCCGACGGTCTCGCCGCTCATCATCACGGAAAACTCGTCGGTTTCGCGATCGGCCTCGGACGTGCCCACGCACTGGATGCAGAAAAGCGCGGTCAACATCAGACCCACTGCCAGGCGGATCTTGCGGTTCGTCGGTCGCAGCATGCGACGGAATGTCATCTGACTACCTCAAATCTGGCGGTCCTGCCCGGCGGTCGGGTCGGCCAAACGGACCGTCCGGTTCTCCGAGCAACTCCCTCACCACTCATCGTATCGACGAATGGCAGGGATTCCCTTAATGGGAAAAAGCCTTTTCCGGGCTCACTCCGACCGGCGGCAAACCGCCATCGAAGGCAAGCGCTTCGAGCAATTGTCCGGCGCATTGTAAAGGATCCACCCTACGGTACGCAGGGAAAAATCCCATTCCCGACAACTTCACAACTTCTTGAGATCGTCCGGCAGCGCAATAGAGCTACGCCAACCCCCCCCCCATTCGCGCAAGCCCTTCCCGGTCTTTCTGGCCCGTGTGTGTCTTCGGAGTCGGCGGCGGCGGTCGAAGGTCTTGACGCGGGCGGCGCCTGTGCGTACTCTCACGGGCCGAACCGATAACGCCTGCCCTCCGGGCCAGTCGCCCGCGGCGGGCTTCCAAGAGGACCCACCAGAAGGGATTCGACATGAACCTCATCACCGGCGCAACCGGGCTGCTGGGCAGCCACATTGCCGAGAAACTCCACCAGAGCGACCAGCCCGTCCGGGCGCTGGTCCGCCCGACCAGCGACACCGCCTTTCTCGAAAGCATCGGGGTCGAACTCGCCTCGGGCGACGTCACGGACCCCGCCTCGCTGATCAAGGCGATGGAGGGCGTGCACACCGTCTACCATGCCGCCGCCCAGGTGGGCGACTGGGGGCCTTGGGAGCGGTTCCAGGCGGTCACCATCGACGGAACCCGCAACATGCTCGCTGCCGCCGAGAACGCCGGAATCCAGCGGTTCCTGCACATCTCGTCGATCAGCGCCTACGGCCATCCGGACGGCGAGGGCTTGGTCCTGGACGAGACCGCCCCGCTGGGGGTGGACCTGCACAAGTGGAGCTACTACTCGCGTGCGAAGGTGGAAGCGGAGAAGCTCGCATGGGCCGCCCACCGCGACGGCCGGGTGCCGGTCACCGTCGTCAAGCCCAGTTGGCTGTACGGCGAGCGCGACCGGGCGTCGATGCCGCGCCTCATCCGGGCGATCCGCGCCGGGAAGGGCAAGCTCATCGGCGACGGGTCCAACCGTCTGAACCTCACCTACGCCGGCAACGAAGCGGAAGGCTGCATCCTGGCAGCCACAAACGACGACGCCCTGGGCGAGAACTACAACCTCTCCAACGACGGCGTGATCACCCAGGCCGAGTACATGAACAAAATCGCCGATATCCTGGGCTGCCCGCCGGTGACCAAGAAGGTGCCCTACAAGGTCGCCTACTCCGCGGCGTTTCTGATGGAACTCTTCGGCCATATGGTGGGCAAGAAGACCCCGCCGCTGGTGACCCGCTACTCGGTCTGGTTGATCGGACGGCGTTGCTTCTTCTCGGCAGAGAAGGCCCGCAAGGAACTCGGCTGGCAGCCGACCGTTTCCTACGACGAGGGCATCGAGCGATCCGTAAAATGGTGCCTGGAACACGTCGTGGACGCCTGAGACGTCCTACCGGAGACAGTCGGCCGACCTTCCCCAAAGCACGCATCAATCGAGGAACCGCAGCGACTGGACGCTGTGGACGATGTCCTTCCGCAGGGCGGGGTTGTCGCCGATTTCCAGAACGGCGAACTGGCGGAAGCGGATCTCGTCGAAGTCCGCGCACATCAGGAAGAAGAAGATCGCCTCGTCGATGGGTTCCTCGTCGAACTGGGCGGTCATCACAAATTCGTCTTCACTGACGGCCGGGTCGTGTTCGAGATAGGCCGCGTCGATCGATTCGTGCCAATCGTCGGCATCGTCGGCGTAGATCACGATGTTCCGCGCATTGGTCTCGATCAGCCGGGCCGCCACCCGGTCCATCATGAACTCCGGCAGGCCGCCGGGCGGGCCGATCAGCAGACAGGTCCAGGGCTCGCGCCCCCCTTCCGGGGCATCGAACCCCTCGGCGCCCTCCCATCGGGCGTACCAGATCCGCCGGTGCGCGAAATCGCTGACGTGTTCCATGACCGCTGCACCGTACCTTCCCGGCGCGAAGACCGCGTGAAGAGCACTACCGGACGATGTGGCCGTCGCCGGTAACCACCCACTTGTAGGTCGTCAGGTCGGCGGCCCCCATCGGTCCGCGGGCATGGAGTTTGTCGGTGCTGATCCCGATCTCCGCGCCCAGTCCGTATCGGGCCCCGTCGGAGAAGCGCGTCGAGGCGTTGACCATCACGCTGGAGGAGTCCACCGCTCCGACAAACGCCTCGCCGGCCGCGATGGACCGCGTGACAATCGCGTCGGTGTGCTTGCTGCCGTACGTGTTGATGTGTTCGACGGCCGACGCCGCGTCGGACACGACCTTCACCGACAGCACCAGGTCCAGGTACTCCGCCGACCAGTCGGCCTCGCCGGCCTCGTGCATCTCCGGGACGATCTGCCGCGACCGCTCACAGCCACGAAGCTCCACGCCGGCCTCGATCAGCCGACGGGCGATCCGGGGCAGGAACGTCTCGGCCACCGCGTCATCCACCAGCAGCGTCTCCATGGCGTTGCAGACGGCCGGGTATTGCACCTTCGCGTTGAAGGCGATCTCCTCGGCCATGTCCAGGTCGGCCTCGGAATGCACGTAGACATGGCAGATCCCGTCGTAGTGCTTGATGACCGGAATCGTCGCCGCCTCGGTGACCGCGCGAATCAGCCCGGCCCCGCCGCGCGGAATAATCAGATCGATCAGCCCCTCTGCCGTCGCCATCGCCGGGACGACCGCGCGGTCGGGCGTGTCGATGACCGTCATCGCCGCCTCGGGCAACTCCGCCGCCGCGATGCCCTCGCGGAACACCTTCGCGATCGCCAGGTTCGAGTGAATCGCCTCTTTCCCGCCGCGGAGAATCACAGCGTTTCCGCTCTTGATGCACAGACCGGCCGCGTCGGACGTCACGTTCGGGCGGGACTCGAAGATGATCCCGATCACGCCGATGGGCACACGACGCTTCTCCACGCGAATGCCGTTCGGTCGATTGCCGGCGGAAATCGCCTCGCCCACCGGGTCCACCTGCATGGCGATCTCTTCCAGGGCGGTGGCCATCTTGTCGATTCGGCCGTCGTCCAGCGTGAGACGTTTGACCATCGCGCCGGAGAGCCCGAACTCCTCGCTGCGGGCGAGGTCCCTGGCGTTTTCTTCCTGGAGGGTGCGTCGGCTCTCGCGGATGGCGGCGGCACAGGTCCGCAGGGCGCGGTCCCGCTGCTCGCCGCGCGTTACCGCCAGCGTCGCCGCCGCGGCGCGGGCGGATCGGGCCAACTGTTCGATCATCATATGGGCATCCATCACGTCTGCTCCTGTGAGGGTTTCTCGAAGCGATCAGCCTAGATTATCGCCCCGCCGATTGCAACGACGCCGCGGAGTGTGGGCTGTAGGGCGATTGATTGTGCGCCGGACCGAGCCCATCGCAAGGGTGCCCGGGCTTGTGCCGTTTCGACCGAGCCTGCGAGGGAGGAACGGAGCAACCCTGCCGGCGCGTAAAACGCTGGCGTCGCCTTGGCGGGGATAGTATGAAACAACCATGGATCGAACGCACATTCACCGGTATCGGGCCTCTCTGCTGGTTGGGCTGTTCTTGCTGGCCGGTCTCTTCGTCGGTTGCGGCGTGCCCGAACCGGATGAACCCGCCGGCACGTATGGGCTGGATTTCTCCCTGCCGGACGGTTCGACGCGATCGGGGGCGATCGTCTTCCTCATCGACGGGGTGAACACCGAAATCTTCAACGAGATGCTCTCGGCCGGCGAACTGCCGGCCATCAAAAAGTACTTCATCGACCGCGGGCTCTACTGCCCGCGCACCGTCGTCAACACGCCTTCGGTGACGCTGGCCAACGAAACGTCGGTGGTTACCGGCCTGTTCCCCGGGCACCACGGAATCACGGGGATCAACTGGTTCGACCGTTCCACGCTGGTCTGGCGGAACTACGAGACCATCGCCCAGAAGAACACGCTGGACGGCGACTACCGGGCGACCACCATCTACGAGCGATTCCCCGACCGCACGACGGTCTCGATGTTCTACCAGGCCCACCGGGGGGCGACCAAGTTCGTGGAGAACTGGACCTCGGCCGGCCCACCGTTCTTCTTCGGGTGGTTCGAGTTCGTCGACCGCCTGACGCTCTCGCGATTCGACCTGGTGATGGACATCGCCCGCCGGCGGCGCGAATTCCCCGCCTTCACGATGGTCTACCAGCTCGCGCCGGACTTCCGCGCGTACGGCCAGGGCGTTTCGTCCGACGCCTATCGCCTCGCGATGAAGCACACCGACACGCAGATCGGGCGGGTGTTGGCCGACATCGAACGGGCCGGGCTGCTGGAGGAGATTCACATCGCCCTGCTCTCGGACCACAGCCTGCTGGACGTCGACAAGCACATCCCGCTGGATGAGACCCTCTGTAAGCTCGGGCTCGACGTCGCATCGGCGAGACTATGGGAGGAAACCCCCTTCGAGGACCGCATGGAGGTCTATCAGCAGTCCAACTGCGTGCTTTACGGCAGCGGCGACCGGTACTGGGCGATTCAGCTCCGCAAACCCGTCCGCACCACGCCGGACGCCCCCGGGGAGAACACACCCCCGCGATACCACCCCTGGCCGCAACGACCGACGGCAGAGGACCTCACCGTGTACCCCACCGCCGACGGGAATGTCGTGAATATCCCCGCTACGCTGCTTGCGAAGCATAAGGGCATCGACGCCCTGGCCGTCGCCAAGGGCAGGAATCACGTGGTGCTCATGCGAACAAACGGGGCCGTCGCATTCCGTCAGCCCGATGGCCCGGGCGGGGGGATCTTCTACCAGCGCCTCCGCGGAACTGATCCGCTGGGCTACGCCGGCCACGTGCCCAAAGCGGTGCTGGAAGGCGAGAAACCCCTCACCTCGCGGGAGTGGCTCGAGGCGACCAACGACACGCAGTTCCCGGACGTCCCGCCGCAGGTGGTCGCCTACTTCCGCGCCCATCGCGCGGGCGACATCGTTGCCTTCGCCGCGCCCGGGTACGACTTCGGCACGAAGAATCGCGCGGGTCATGGCGGGCTTCGCCCGGGCGACATGCACGTTCCGATGGTCATCGCCGGTCCCGGCGTGCCCAGAGGCAGGCGGATCCCCGTCGCCCGCACCGTCGACCTGGTTCCCACCATCCTGACACTGCTGGGCAAACCCGTCCCCGACGGTCTGGACGGCCGAGTGCTCGTAACCCCGGCGAAGTAACCAGGATCTGAGATGTACGACAGGCGTTTGCGGAGCGGCTGCCTTGCCCGCAAGCCGCAGGACTATTCCTCGTCGTCCAAGCCCTCCGACTGCTGCGGAGTGGCTGCGTTGCCCGTTCCCGCCGCCTTGATCGCCCGGAAGAAGCACCACGCCAGCCCGACCACCAACAGCGCGATCATCGCGGTGAGCACGAGATAGCTGGGCGTTGTCAGTTCGTGGGTTCGGGGCTGTTCGAGGGGGCCCTTGTTTTCCGTTTCGGCGGTGGCGGTCTGTGTTGTCGTTTCCACCGGCTGGGTCGTGGCGATTACGGGCGTCTCGGCCATCGCGATCTGCGCAGCAGCGTGCTTCTTATCGAGTTTTGGCGGGAGAATCGCAGCCGCCAGCATCACGCCGGCAACGGCCCCGATCACCATCACCCCGCCCCCGGCAGAGAACCGCGCAAATCCGCTGGGTCGCCTGCGATGGCGTTCTGCCCTCGCCACGATCATCGCCCCGCCGATCACCGCCAACACACCGACGGACAGCGCAACCCACAAGGTCGGCTGGACGGCCCGCAGCGTCCGGCCGATCGCTTCGGGAGGCGCTGCGACGTCCTCGGGCGGGACGTTCTCCAGCGCGGTTAGCGAAGCGATGTATGCGTTGCCCGCCTCCAGGGCCGACCGCACGTGGGCAAAGCCGATGACCATCGCAGCCGTCGCCGCCAGCAACAGCAGAATCGCCACCACGCCCAACCCCCGGCCGGTGCGGGGTTGACCGACGTGCTGAGCATACCGGTCTGCCCCGGGCGAATGCCTCAGGCTCAGCAGCAACGCCAGGATCGGGGCTCCGATCGCCACACCCACACCGACGGCCATCATGAGGTTGAGTTCCCCTTTGGAGTAGAGGAACTCACCGGCGAGCTTCTCCAGCAGCGACCAGGCGAACAACGCGCTGAGCAGCACCGGGGCGATGTAGCGGATGATGATCTCCCACCAGCCGCCCAGCCGCCAGTCCGAGCGCTCGTTGGCATGCTCCCTGAGGCGACCGAGGCGATACGCCCAGCCGATGACCACGCACTCCAGCAGGCCCAGCAGGCAGATCCCGCCCCAGGTGGAGTTCACAAACCCGTCCATCGTGCCCAGCCAGTTGAGCCCGCCGCGGGTGCAATAGATCACCCCGGCAGCCAAGCCCACCAGGCTCATGCCGATCAGCGTTTTCCCGCGCGACCAGCCGGTCTTGTCCACCAGGCCGGTCAGCACGCTCTCGGTGATGGAGAAGGCCGAGTCGATCCCCAGCGTCAGCAGGGCGACGAAAAACACCGCCCCGAACCACGCCGAACCCGGCAGTTGGGCCAGGGCGTAGGGGAACGCCACAAACGCCAGCGACGGACCGCCGTCGACGATCTCGGTGACCGGGACCGCCAGATCGGGGCTCTGTTGCACCAAGGCGGCCTGCTGGGTGGCGAACGCCATGGCGCCCAGCGTGGCGAACACGGCGATGCCCGCGGCGAAACTCGTGCCGATATCGGCCAGGCCGATGATGGCTGCGTTGTTGTTGATGTCGCTCTTGCGGTGCAGGAAGCTGGCGTAGGTGATCATCACGCCGAACGCCAGGGACATGCTGAAGAACATCTGCCCGAAGGCCCACCGCCACGTCTCGGGGTTGGCCAGGCGGGTCCAGTCGGGGTCCAGGAAGAAGTTCAACCCCTCCCCCGCCCCGGGAAGCGTCAACCCCCGAATGGTGAGCACCATGAGCATGATCCACGGCAGCGGGACCGTCCACAGCACCACCTTGCTGACCAGCTTCACTCCGCGGAAGATGCACAGGTACATCAGCACCCACACCGCCAGCAGGCTCAACGCGATGGGTGTGACCAGTCCGCCGAAGGACCAGGGCTTGACGCCGGATTGGATATCCTCCTGCGTCCAGATGTTCAGGTAGTCGTTGAAGAAATAGCTCTTGGCCTGCTTGACCCCGTCCAGTCCCTCGCCGGCCCAGGGCAACTCGCCGTCGGTGACGATCCCCCCGACGCAGACGATCAGGAAGTTCAGGCAGTACGCCAGGATCACCGGGTAGTAGGTGATGATGACGAACCCCAGGATGATCCCCCACCAGCCGACCGGTTCGGTCTTGCGGTTGATTCCTCGAAACGCGTCGGGGGCGGCCTTCTGCGTCATGTGCCCCAGCGAGAATTCGAGAATCAACAGCGGGATGCCCACCAGCAGCATCGCGATAAGGTACGGGATGAGAAACGCCCCGCCGCCGTTGTCGTAGACCTTATAGGGGAAGCCCCACAGGTTGCCCAGCCCCACGGCAGATCCGACCGCCGCCAAGACGAACCCCGCCCGCGAACCCCAGTTCTCACGAGTCTGTTCGAGTGGTGATTCCGCCATGATGTGTCCTCGTTTTCAGGTTCCAAACACGTCGCCGCCGAACGGCCACGTAGCACGGGCTTCCAGCCCGTGTCTGCATGGGCAGGATGCCCATGCCACGAAGCTTCCCGTCGTTCCGCCTGCCTACGGGCGGATGACCACGCGCGTGCCCGGGGGCAGTGCGGCGAACAGTTCGCGGATGTGGTCGTTGTCGATCAGCCCCACGCAGCCGGCGGTCCATTTCTTGCCGGGCACGTCTCGGCTGTTACCGTGAATCATGATCTCCCCGCCCAGGGCGGTATTCCACGGCGGGCGGCGCCCGGCCCGGATCGCCTCGACGATGCGATCATGCTCCTGCCGCGATATGATCCCGTCACGAAGCCCGCGCCGGGCGTCTTCGATGTTCGGGTAGCTCAGCCCCAGCGAGCGGGTGAACTTCGATTGCCGATTGTGCACGCAGATGGTGAACGTGCCCTCGGGCGTCTTCATGTCGCCCTCGCGCTGTTTATCGCCCGGGGCTCGCCCGACGTCCACGCGGTAGCGTTTCACCGGGCGTTGCCCGTCGTACACCGTCAAGCGTCGGCCGACCTTTTCCACGAGTACCCACGGCTCGGACAGCGAGCCCAGCGGTGGCGCGTCGGCAGCGTCGACCGGCAGCAGAGTTCTCGGATTGGGCGGGATGCGATCGCCCTTCGTGTCTGACGCGGGCGATTCGGTGGATGTCTTCATCGTCTCACCGGCGGCCTGGCTGGCTTGGTTGGGGTCGTCGCCGGCGTCGGAAGGCGAAACGAACCACACCTTCCACGCCACGGCGCAGAGGCCGATCGCCAACACGACAAGTTCCACCCGGATCAGCCAATCGAGCGAACCGGACTTCGATGAAAACAGGGAGATCATGCTGCAACTCCATTGATACGGCAGAAGCGGGCATCCATGGCCGCGAGCATTATGACAGGTGAGGCGTTGACAGACAACGCGCCGGCGGAAATCATGAAGACCGTTCGGCCGATGAGGGAACTTCCCCGCCGCCCGGGCGTCTGCAAGACCTACCCTTACCGATCGGGAGAGTTGAATGAAGCGCACACGGATTGTCCAAGCCATCGCCGCCGAGGACGTGCCCGCTGAGGTGACCATCGCCGGGTGGGTCCGAACCGTCCGCAACTCCAAGGGCGGGTTCTCCTTCCTGAACCTCAACGACGGGTCGTGTCTGGCGAACCTGCAGATCGTCGCCGACGGAGACCTGCCCAACTACGAAGAAATCACGCACCTCTCAGCCGGCTGTTCTGTGGTGGTCGAGGGCACGCTGGTCCAATCGCAGGGCAAGGGTCAATCGGTGGAGGTGCAGGCGAAGTCCGTGAGCATTCTCGGCCTGGCCGACACCGAAGAGTACCCAATGCAACAGAAGCGTCACTCGTTTGAGTTCCTGCGGACCCAGGCCCATTTGCGCGTGCGGACGAATACCATCGGGGCGGTGATGCGCATCCGCAGCCGAATCAGCGATTGCATTCACCGCTTCTTCCAAGGCCGCGGGTTCGTGCAGGTCCACACGCCGATCATCACCGCCAGCGACTGCGAGGGAGCCGGTGAGCTGTTCCGCGTAACCACGATGGACCCGGCCGACCCGCCACGAACCGAGGACGGGCAAATCGACCCGGCCGCCGACTTCTTCGGCCGGCCGACGTTTCTGACCGTCTCCGGACAACTCGAAGGCGAAACCTACGCCTGTGCCCTGGGCGACGTGTACACCTTCGGGCCTACGTTCCGCGCGGAAAACTCCAACACGCCGCGACACCTCGCCGAGTTCTGGATGGTCGAGCCGGAAATGGCGTTCTGCGATCTGGCGGGCAACGCGGACCTGGCCGAGGAATTCGTCAAGCATATCTTCCGGACCGTGCTGGAAGAGTGCGACGAGGACCTCCAGCTGTTCAATAAGTGGATCGACAAGACGGTCATCGAAACGCTCCAGCACGTGGTCGATGAGCCCTTCGAGCGGATGAGCTACACCGAGGCGATGGAAAAGCTCGCCGCAGCCGACAAGGCGTGGGAATTCCCGCCCGAGTGGGGAACCGACACCCAAACCGAGCATGAGCGATACCTCACCGAGGATCTCTGCAAGCGGCCGGTGATTCTCACCGACTACCCCGCCGAGATCAAACCGTTCTACATGCGCGTCAACGAGCCCGACGAGCAAGGCCGACGAACCGTCCGGGCGATGGACGTTCTCGTACCCAAGATCGGCGAGATCATCGGCGGCGCCCAGCGCGAAGAACGGCTTGACGTGCTCGATGAACGAATGGCCGAGCAGGACATGGACCTCGACGCGTACTGGTGGTACCGCGACCTGCGTCGCTTCGGCAGCGTCCCGCACGCGGGATTCGGGCTCGGGCTGGAGCGAACGGTGCAGTTCGCCACGGGCATGAGCAACATCCGCGACGTGATCCCCTATCCCCGCACGCCCCGCAGCGCGGAGTTCTGAACGCCGTGGGCAGAATTCGAAGCCGGACGGGACGCCCTGCCCGCCCTGGCAGAGATGACGCCCTTTCCCCGCACAGTCGGTGGGCTACTCGCTTGTGTCCTGGCGATTGAGTTTGCTGACGGTTTGGGTGAGTTTCTCTACCGAGAGCTGACGAATGCGGGTTCTTCGGTCCGGCCACTGCACATCCTTGCCGGTATCGCGGTGGTACGGATCGAGCCCGATGAGGATTTCCGAGGTATCCATGGGTTTGCCGCCCGGGCTGAAGAGGCTCATCGCCCAGGCGCTGTTTTCACGGGTAACGTCCACGGTGTAGGGTTTGGCTCCCTCGGACTCGTGGGTGAATACGAGGTCCCAATCGCCGTCGCGATCACCACCGGCGAGTCCGTCCCGTCCGTCGCGCTCGATCTTTACCGTCCAGCCGCCTTTGCCGTCCACGTCGAAGCGGAACAGCGGCTTGGTCACGCCCGGCCGCAATACGTTCTCGCCGCGAAAATGCTCCGCGAGATTCAGCAGAACGTGGCTGTCGAGCTTGTCCTCGTCGCGGAACCATTCGTAATGAATCATCTCGCCCGCGCCAAACTGTACAACGCAGATCGGCTGAATGTCCGTAATGGTATTCACGTTGTACCGCGTCTGGTCCAGGGCGTCGCGGTTGGTGGGCGATGGACGCACAGGGATGAACAGGCAGACGCGGTCACCGGCGGCGAGGTGCGCCAGGTCGGCGTTGTCGGCATTCTGGAACGGGGGCTGGGTGTTCTGCACATAACCGACGATGATCTTGCTGTTGTGAGCGCCGGTGGTGTTCAGGATGAAATGCGACGGCTGAACGGTGTAGCTCACCTCGGCCCGCCGACTGACGAAATTGTTGCGGGCATGGAGGATCTCCTTGAGCCCCTTCTTGCGGGGCAGGCGGGCGTACTGGTAGCACCAGAGGTAATTCCCCTCATGTACCGCCATCCCGTTGGCATCGCAGAAGCGGGCGTCCTCGCCCAGGTCCAGAGCCCGGGACCACACGAACGGCCCGAGAATGGAAGTCCGTCCTTCCGACCAGTCCGGGAGCATGGTGGGGGCTTCGCGAGTGAACTCTTTGTCTCCGTCCGATCTCCGGGACCCCTGGGCGGCGACCAACGCGCCGATCACAATGGCCGACATCGCCGTGGAGACCAGAACTTTCCTCAATGTCGTCGGTTTCATCTGCAAACTCCTTTGGATCGACCACTCATGACGCACAATGCGCCTTTAGGTACTAACACAATGAACAGCAAAAGGTAACCGCCAATGCATCGATATGTCGCAACAACCATGCTGCTGGCCATCCTGGCGGCACACGCCGTTTCCTGTGCACAGCCCGATGTCGATGAAACACAGAGGGTCGCCGCAAGTCGCGACTCAATTTCGTTGCCATGGTACACCAGTGAGCCGGTCTACAAGCAAAATCCCCGCAAAAACAGTGCGCTCTGGCCACGCAAAGGAACCAAAAAAAGGGACGGCAGCAGGACCTTTCAGCGAGTCATGCTGGAAAATGAGTTCCTGCGCGTGGAGGTTCTCCCCGAGGTCGGCGGCGCCGTGGGCGGGGTGGTGTACAAGCCCACCGGCGAGGACATCTTCTTCCGTGAGGGAAAAGCCAAGGACTGGTTGCCCTACTGGGAATCGGGCATCAAAGCGAACTTCCCATGGCGCGAACACTGCATCGGCACCACGGGGCAGGCCGCCGGATACCGCGTAATACCCCGTGAAGACGGTTCCGCCACCATCGCCATGTGGATGGAGTTCAGCCGTCACGATGACCCTTGGCAGTCCGCGATGTTCGGGCGGTTTTCGAACCTTCTGCTCAGCCAGCACGTTACGCTTCGCCCTGACGTCAATCGGTTCACCGTAACCTACCGGATCACCAATCCGTCCCCCTATCGTCAGGGATTGCGGCTGTGGGTCGACGCGCTCATGCCCCGTACCCACACCGACGACGGGGTGCTGCAGGGCGACGCTCGCCCCCCCACGCCCACGCAGACCGAGTGGATATTCCCCGCCAGGTGGGTGTCCCATCACCGGGCGATGAAGATCCGCCGTTACACCCCGGACGATGACCTGATCCGAAAGCAGACCTCCGAGCACAACTCGATCTTCGCCCTGGATATCCCCTACGGCTTCGCGGGTCTGTGGTATCCGCAGGTGAGGGTCAATCGCCTGCGCATCACGGATCCATCCAAGGCACCGGGCGCAAAGCAGTACTACCGTGGGGAGGGCAAATATCGCCCCGGCGGACTCGCCACTCACATGTACAACTTCTGCGAGCTCTGGGGCGGGATCGACAACGTCATGGAAGGCGTCGAGAACTGGATCGGCCCCGGAGAGACGTATGAATTCTCCCACACCTACACGATGGTCAAAGGCATCGGAAAGGTCGATTTCGCCAACCGGAAGGTCGCCGTCAACGTCGAATTCGGTGGGAAAGCCCCCCTTCTGGAGGTAGTACCGCTCCGGCCAACCGAGGGACTGCGCGCCTCGCTGGACGGCAAGGCACTGGGCACCGTCGCCCGAAGCGGACCGACCAAGCCCGCGAGCTTCGCCCTGCCCGCCGACGCCCAGGCCGGTACGATCACTCTCTCGGACGCCGACGGTCACACGCTGCTTAAGCAGGCCTTCCCGCTGAAACTGCCCAGCGATACCTCACGACATGAAGAGATCAAGCAGTTTTCCGCCCTCTCCTCGTCCCAAAGCGCGGAGAAACTCGGCGACCAGATGGACTTCGGGCGAACGATCGAGAAAACCATGGGGAACTATCCTGCCAACTCCCTCGGCCGGGGACGAATCCAGTATCGCCTGGGACATCTCGATCATGCCATCGCGACGCTCACCGGCTTTACCGGCGACCATCCCGCCGTTGGGGAGGGGTGGCATTTGCTGGGGGTAGCCTGCCTTGAGAAAGGCAAATCAACCGATGCGAGGAAGCACCTCCGCAAGGCCCTCGCCGTCAGCAAGCCGTACCACCCTGCCCTGCACTATCTTGCGATCCAGGACATCGCCGACGGACGGGCGGGAAAGGCCATCGACCACCTCGAAACACTCGTCGAGAAGATTCCCGCCCATTGGGAAGGTCGGCTGCTGCTGGCGTGGCTGCATGCTTCAAGTCGCCCGTCCAGCGCCCTGAACGCCGCCCGGAAGCTGGTCGCCGAGGACCCGGGCGACCCACGGGCCCTGCGGGTGTTGCTCCGCGCCGCCACCCAGGCCCGGAACGCCCCTCTGGCACGAAAGGCATCGGTGGGGCTCGATCAGATTCTCCAGGAGCAGGGCGCCAAGCGGCGTCTCAAGGAGTTCCTCTCGTCCACCCGAGGTGAGTACGTCCACCCCAGCAGGCTCAAGCGCTTCTGATCGATCGGGGTTCACAGCAGGCCACAGCGATACGGACAGGCGGGACGCCCGGCGCAGTTCTGAAAACCCCGGCCGGGCGTTGTCCGGACGCGTCTGCTACAATGCGTAACATGAAGATCGAGTTGCATTGTCATACCACGCGTTACAGCGGCTGCGCGGTAGCGTCGCCGGAGGAGCTACTCACCGAGGCGTCGCGACTGGGCTACGAGGCGCTGTTTTTCACGGAACACGACGCGGTCTGGCCGGAGCGGAAGCTGCGTGCGATGAGGAAGCGTTTCCAGGGCATTCGCATCTTCGGCGGCGTGGAGGTGACGCTGATTACCGGCGAGCACCTGCTGGTACTGGGCACGAGCGACGCCGAATTCACCCGCCTGGGCGATCGCCCGGGCGACCTGTTATCCAAGGCCCGCCGGGCCGGCTGCCTGACGGTGCTGGCTCACCCGTTCCGCTGGCAGGGCGCCCACGATCTGCTGCTCAACGGCCGACGACCCGACGCGATGGAGTACCTCAGCTGCAATCATCAGGGCACGGCGGCGGCCGACTCGCTGGCGCTGGCGGGCGAGCTCTCGCTGCCGGTGGTCAACGCCGGAGACGTCCATGACCTGGACATGCTCGGGCAGTGCTGGATCCGGAGCGATCGGCCGATCGAGACCAATGGCGATATCCGCGAGGTCGTCGTGAATGGCGCGTACCGTCTGATGACGGCAGAGAGCGGGGACGCCGGCAGGGATTGACCCGATCGCCTTGGGGACCTGCTGCTCCAGTATCCCCCGCCCGGGGGAGAGAGACTCAGCGTTGGCGGTAGACGATGCGGCCTTTCGTGAGGTCGTAGGGGCTCATCTGGACGAGGACCTTATCGCCCGGAGTGATGCGGATGTAGTGGCGGCGCATCTTGCCGGAAATGTGGCCGATGATCTCGTGGGTCTTCTCACCCAGCTCGATCTCGAGCCGGAACATCGCGTTGGGAAGCGACTGCTTGACAATCGCTTCCACTTCAATCACGTCACCTTTTGGCATAGGGGTCCTCTTGCTCGTTCCACCCGCCCGGCGAGGCCAACGGTCGACCTACCGGCTTCACAGCTGCGGGAATCGCTGTATTATAGATGCACCCGCGCGGGGCGTCAACGACGCGAATGCGGTTTGGCGCAATTGATCCCCTCGCACCGGCGTTGACAAAACCGCACGATTCACCAAGATGGACATCGTCCGCCGAACCCGACGCAACGCAACGGAGCCGACCATGAGTCACACCATCCCGCCCGAGCAGGTACGGACCATCGGAAAACTCAGCCGAATCGAACTGACCGACGAGGAAGTCCCCCGGTTGGCCGAAGAACTCGGGGCGATCCTGGACTACTTCGACAAGCTCCAGCAGTTGGACACCGACGGCGTCGAGCCCATGCCCCACGCCATCGAGCTGCGAAACGTATTGGCCGACGATGAGTTGGGCGCGTCTCTCACGCCCGAGCAGGCCCTGGCCAACGCACCCGCCCGCGACGGGGACTTTTTCAAGGTGCCCAAGGTCATCGGCGAGAGCAGCTAGCCCCAAGAGAACCCCAACCCACGGAACCGCTTCCATGAGCGACATTCTCGCATACACACTGACCGAGCTTCGCGACGCGATTGCCGCCGGGGACGTATCGGCCGTCGACGCGACGGCCACCTATCTCCACGCCATCGAGCAGCGCGACGCGGACCTCAGCGCCTACAACGAGATCCACGCAGATTCGGCGATGCAGCAGGCACGGAACATCGACGCAGCCCTCGCCGCCGGCGATCGGCCCGGCCCGCTGACGGGCGTGCCCATCGCCATCAAGGACAACCTCTGCACACGATCCGGCAAAACGACCTGCTCGTCGAAAATGCTCGCGGACTTCCGCGCGCCGTTCACCGCCACCGCGGTGGAGAAACTCACCACGGCCGGCGCGGTCATCCTGGGCAAGACCAACATGGACGAGTTCGCCATGGGCTCATCGACGGAAAACTCGGGCGTGGGCCCCACGCGCAACCCGTGGGACCTCGATCGCGTACCGGGCGGGTCGTCCGGCGGGTCGGCTGCGGCGGTGGCGGCCCGGCTGTGTGCGGGCGCGCTGGGCAGCGATACCGGCGGGTCCATCCGTCAACCGGCGGCGTTCTGCGGCGTGGTGGGGTTCAAGCCCACCTACGGCCGGGTCAGTCGGTTCGGGCTGGTGGCGTACGGGTCCAGCCTGGATCAGATCGGCCCGCTGACCCGGACGGTCCAGGACGCCGCGCTGCTCACCGAGGTCATCGCCGGCCACGACGGGCGGGACTCCACCTCCGTGCCCCGTGAGGTGCCCGCCTACAGCGAGACGGTGAACACCCCGATCGAGAATCTGCGGGTGGGACTCCCCCGGGAGTTTTTCTCCGATGCCCTGGACGGCGAGATCGCCGCAGCGATCCGCGCCACCGCCGACGGGCTCAAGGACGCCGGGGCCGAAATCGTCGACGTCTCCCTGCCGACCTCCGCCATCGACCGCGACGACGAAGGCAAGCTCAGTTCCCACGCCGTGGCGTGCTACTACATCGTCGCGATGGCCGAGGCGTCCAGCAACCTCGCGCGATACGACGGTGTTCATTACGGCCACCGAACCGAGCGCCCCTGCCGGGACATCATCGAGCTGCTCTCGCGCTCGCGGTCGGAAGGTTTCGGCCCGGAGGTCAAACGGCGGATCATGCTGGGGACCTACACGCTGTCGGCCGGTTATTACGACGCGTACTACAACAAGGCGCTGAAAGTCCGGCGCCTCATCAAGAACGACTTCGACGCCGCCTTCGGGCAGTGCGACGTCATCCTCGCCCCTACCAGCCCCACGCCCGCCTTCGCCCTGGGCGAGAAGACCGACGACCCGCTGAGCATGTACCTCGCCGACATCTACACGCTGAGTCTGAACCTCGCGGGCCTGCCGGGCATCTCCATTCCCGTCGGGTTTTCGCAGGCGGGGCTGCCCATCGGCGCCCAGATCATCGGCCCGGTCTTCGCCGAGGACCTCGTCCTTCGGGCGGCGCGGATGGCCGAGAGAATCAGCCCGACGCGGGACCCGGCACCGGCGATGGTGACATGACGCCCCGAACCACGAACACCCAACGACCCAAACGGAACCCACGATGAGTCCCGAAATCACCGTCAAACCGATCATCGGCCTGGAAATCCACGTCGAGCTGGACACAGCCACCAAGATGTTCTGCCGCTGCCGAAACCACTTCGGCGACCCGCCGAACACGAACGTCTGCCCGGTGTGCATCGGCATGCCCGGCGTGCTGCCGGTGATGAACGCCACTGCCGTCGAGTACGCCATGAAGGTCGGCCTGGCGCTGGGCTGCCACGTGCCCGAGTTCACCAAGTGGGACCGCAAGGGCTACTACTACCCCGACCTGCCGAAGAACTACCAGATCTCCCAGTACGACCTGCCCCTGTGTTCCAACGGCACGCTGGAGATTCGCCTGGCCGACGGGTCCACCAGGGAAATCCGCGTCCTTCGGGCCCACCTCGAGGAAGACGCCGGCAAGAACGTGCACGACAACCCCGCCCACACGGGGGTGGATCTCAACCGTGCGGGCGTCCCGTTGCTGGAGATCGTCTCGCAGCCGGACATGAATTCCGTCGAAGAGGCCGGCGAGTACGCCCGCGCCATGCAGCGGCTGGTGCGATGGCTGGGCGTGAGCGAAGCCAACATGCAGATGGGCCACATGCGATTCGAGCCCAACATCAACCTGCATATCACCCGTAACGGCAAGACGTACAAAACGCCGATTATCGAAGTGAAGAACCTCAACAGCTTCCGCTCGCTGGAAGGTGCGATCGACTGCGAGATCCGCCGCCAACAGCAGGAATGGGAAACGAACCCCGATGGGTTCACGCTGGAGACACTCGGCAAGCAGAATCGTGGCTACGACGTGGACCGGGCCGTGACGCTGGTGCAACGCGAGAAGGAAGAGGCACACGAATACCGCTACTTCCCCGACCCGGACCTCGTACCCGTCACCGTCAGCGACGAATGGCGCCAACGGGTCGCCGGCGAGATCACCGAACTGCCCCTGGCCCGCCGACAGCGATACATCGACGAGTTGGGGTTGAGTTTCAAGGAGGCCGACGCCCTCACGCAGGAGGCGTCCACGGGCGACCTCCTCGATGCAGCAGTCTCCGCCGACGCGCCGGCCAAGCGGTGCGCGAACCTTCTTCTGGGAAAGGCCGCTGCCATCGCGAACGAACGAGGCTGCCCGATCGGCGAGATCGGGATCTCGCCCGATGCACTGGCGGAACTGGCGAGCATGCAGGAGTCCGGCGACGTCAACGCCACAGCGGCTGAGCAGATTTTCGCGCACGTAATCGAACAGGGCGGGGCGCCCAGGCAGGTGGCCGAGGAACTGAACCTCCTGGCGGTGCGGGATAGCGGGCAACTCGAGCAATGGATCGATCAGGCCATCGCGGGCAATCCCCAGGCGGTGGACGACGCCCGGAGCCCGGGCAAGAAGCAGAAAAAGGCGTTCGGTTTCCTCACGGGGCAGGTGATGCAGGCCTCGCGCGGGGCGGCTCCGCCGGCCGAGGTGCAGAAACTCCTGCGGGAGAAACTCGGGATGTGAGAGGCATGTGAAATTTCAGTTGAGTTTGGCCCCGGTGTGGGGGATACTTGCCTCGGCACCCCTCTGCGAGGTCCCGCCTGGCGGCGGGCCCGTGAGCAGGTATTATTGCATCCGATCGATCGTAGCGGCAGACGGGCAGCCCGAAGACGTATTCACTTGAGGAGTTAGCGTATGGCACGCGTGGTTCAGCGACGCAGTAGTTCGACCGTTGTGTATGTGCTGGTGGCGTTTGTGATTCTGTTCCTGATCTCAACGGTGATCGCGACATTGCAGTACATGGAGGCCGACGAACTCGCGGTCCAGGTCAAGCAGCAACAGGAGCAGTTGGACCGCCTGGCCAGCAGCACCGACCTGAACAAGGCCCGGATCGCGGCGATGATGAAGGACGGCGACGATACGGTCATCCAGACACTGACCGACCGTATCGATCGACTGACCAACTGGATCGACGCGGATGCAGCCGGTTTCCAGGCGGCCCTCGATCAGTGGGAGGACCTTCGCCAGACCGACCAGAAGATCACCCAGGACGACCCCGAGGCCCCCACCGCTGCCGGCGGGCTCGTTCCGCTCGTGGAGACCCTGCGGGGGCGCCTCGACGCCGCCAACAAGGCCGAGGAGCAGGTGGCCGTCGAGTTGCAGAACTGCCGTCGGGAAGTGAGCGAGCGGGAAAGCACAATCGCCACTCTCAAACAGGAACATTCCGCCGCCGTCGAAGAACTTCGCTCCCAGATCAGCAAGCAGAATGAAATGCTCAAGTCCCGAGAGACCTCCCACGAGCGTGCTCTCTCGCAGGCCCGCGAGGAATCCAACGCCATCCAGAAAGATCTCCGGGCCCGGATCGAAGATCTTGCCACGCAGATCGACGACCTGCAGATCGCTCTGAACCTCAAGGAACAGCAGA
This sequence comes from Phycisphaerae bacterium, assembly GCA_046541875.1. GTDB lineage: Bacteria > Planctomycetota > Phycisphaerae > SM23-33 > SM23-33 > CAZFPT01. The sequence continues at coordinate 22,205 of JBKHCL010000028.1, forward strand.
TCAAGGAACTCGAAGACAAGCTCCGCGGACCGACGGGCAAAGGCGACGGCAAGACGGCAGTCGTCCAGGCCGAGCCTGACGGTAAGATCATCAAGGTGATCGAAGCCGACGACGTCTGCTACATCGACGTTGGCTCGCGTGACGGCGTGAAAGTGGGCATGCCCTTCTCGGTCTACCCCGACAAGGGCGTTCCCCCCGAAGGCGACGGCAAGGCCCGGATCGTGGTTCGCAACACCGACAAGTATAGCTCCGAATGTCAGATTCTCACCCAGGAAAAAGGCAAGCCCCTCGTGCGGGGAGACGTCGTGAGCAACTTGGCGTTCAATGCGATGGCCACCCCGACGTTCGTGGTCCGCGGCGAGTTCGACCTGTTCGGCGAAGGGACGGCCACCGCGGAGAACGCCCGGATCGTCAAGGACCTCATCAAGCGTTTCGGCGGGAAAGTCACCGACGAACTGAGCGTGCAGACCGACTACCTCGTGCTCGGAACCGAGCCGGCCCGCCCGATCAAGCCCGAGGAAGACACGGAGGACCAGGGCGAGTATCAGCAGAAGCTTCGCGAATACACGCGATACCAGGACCTCAAGGACGAAGCCCGTCGGCTGGGCATTCCGGTGCTCAATACCACGCGATTCCTCGCCCACACCGGCTACAAGCCACAGAAGACGCTGAAGTATTAGCGGACAATACGCACGCGGGAATCAACGGGCGATCCTTCGGGGTCGCCCGTTTTTTTGCGCAATGTGTTCATTCCACCAGCCAATCGCTTGACAAATCGCACTGAATCAGTATTGTGCATCCTCCCGAAAGGAGACCACAGATGAATCTATCCCAGAGAATCCAATCCGTTTCCGCCAGTGCGACCATCGCCATCACCGCCCGCGCCAGGGAGCTCAAGGACGAGGGCAAGCCCGTCGTGAGCTTCGGCGCCGGCGAGCCGGACTTCGACACGCCGCAATTCATCAAGGACGCCTGCATCGAGGCGCTCCAGGAAGGCGACACGAAGTACACCCCACGTCAGGGAAAGGCCCTCCTCCAGGCCATCAGCGAGAAGCTCAAGAAAGACAACGACCTGACCTACGCCCCCGACCAGATCGTAATGACCTTCGGCGGCAAGAACGCCCTGTATCTGGCGTTCCAGGCCGTCGTCGATCCGGGCGATGAGGTGCTCATCCCCGCCCCCTACTGGGTGAGCTATCCCGAGCAGGTTCAACTGGCAGGCGGGACACCCGTGATTCTGGAGACCAGCCCCGATACCGGATTCAAGATCACCCCCGAGCAAGTCCGCCGACACGCATCGGCCAAGGCGATCGTCCTCAACTCGCCCTCCAACCCCACCGGGATCGCCTATACACCCGACGAACTGGCTGCCCTCGCCCAGGCGTGCATCGACGCGGACCTCATCGTCTTCTCCGACGAGATCTACGAGAAGCTCATCTACGGCGATGCGAAATTCGTTTCCTTCGCCACACTCGCCGATGGACTGATCGAACGCACGATCACGCTCAACGGGCTCAGCAAGACCTTCTCCATGACCGGCTGGCGCCTCGGCTGGGCCGCCGGTCCGAAGGACGTCATCGGGGGCATGCGTCGATTGATGAGTCACGCCACCACCAACCCCACGAGCTTCGCCCAGGCGGGCGCGCTGGCTGCCTACACCGACCCGCGGGCCGACGAGATCGTCGAGCAGATGCGCCGGGAGTTCGAGAAGCGAGGACGACACATGCACGAGCGACTCAACGCCTTGCCCGGCGTGTCCTGCCTTCCGCCGGCCGGTGCGTTCTACTGCTTCCCCGACGTCAGCGAACACTACGGCAGGACGCTCGGCGGGGTGGATGTGACCGACTCGATGAGCTTCGCCCAGGCCGCCCTGGAAGACGTCAACGTCGCGGTCGTTCCCGGCGGAGCGTTCGGCGAGGACCGCTGCATTCGCCTGAGCTTCGCCACGGGCATGGAGCAGATCAACGAAGGACTCGACCGCCTCGCGAAGATGCTCGGCTGACCGGCCCGATCCACACGCAACAAGGCCCGTGCTCCCAAGAGGACACGGGCCTTTCCTTTTCCCTGTTCCCACCGCGACGAACCGCCACTCAGGCGGCGGTGTGTATGTGATACAGGCTGCGCCAGGTCGCCGCCGCCCGGTCCATCAGGCCCATGTTCTGCAGCGATAGCGCCACGCCCGCGCGTACCTGCCCGTCGTCGCCGGTTTGGCTGCCGGCGTCTTCCATGTGACGGACCGCCGTCTCGAACTCGTTGCGGTCCACGAACATGAGTCCCAGCTTGTAGTGCAGGTCCATCTGCGCCTGCTCCACCTGCAGCGATCGTTCGAACGTTTCGAGGGCCTGGGCGATATGCCCCAACTCCTGCTGGGTAATGCCCAACTTCACCCGCGCCGTGGCGTAGGCGGGGCTCAGCTCCAGCGCCTTGAGAAACTCATCGCGGGCCGCCTCCAGCTTGCCTTCGGACCGCAGCAGAACACCGTAACGATAGCGCAGGTCGGCCCGGTTGGGCGTGCGACGGATCTGCTCCTCGTGACGCTCCAACTGCCGGCGCGCGAGCACTTCGTTGTCCAGGTCGATCTCCGGCGGGGCGTCCTCGACGATCGCCCCGAAGCTCTTGGCGAACGAGTCCGCCAGCGCCGCGCGCAATTGCAGCCGGGCCATTTCCCCCAGCAACAGCGTGCTGTTGGGCTCGACGGCCGTGGCGAGATCAAAGCTGTTCATCGCGTCGGTTTTACGACCCGCCGCATTCTGCGCAACGCCCATGCCGATGTAGTTCATCAACACCCGGTCGTTGAGCTCGGCCGCCTGATAGAACGTCTCAGCCGCCTCCTCCCACCGTCCGAACAACAGATGATGCGTTCCGAGTTTGACGGTGGCTTCGAGGTAGTTGGGCTGAATCTCCAGGGCAAGGTGGTAGTGTTTCGTCGCGGATTCCTCGTCGCCGATCTGGTCGTACAGGTCGGCAATTCGCACGTGCAGGTCCGCAAAAGGGCCCTGCTCTTCGATCAGCGCCTTGAGACGCGCGATCGCTTCGGCATTTTTGCCCTCCTGGGCGAGGGACTCGACCTCGTCGTCCACCAGGGCCCAGTTTTCCGGCTCGATGACGATCGCCGCCTCGAACTCCTCGCAACTCTCGGCGTACCGCCCCGCCCGGTAGAGCAGATGCCCCAACGATGTCCGAAGCCACCCATCCTGCGGATCGTCCCGACGCAGCGCGCTGTACTGCTCGACGGCCTCGTTGACGTCCTCCAGCACCAGCGCGACCGCCGCCAGGCGATACCGGCTGGGGGTGTACGAATCATCCGAGCGCAACGCCTGACGATAACACGCCGCCGCCGGTTCCAGCTCGCCGCGTCGCTCCAGGCAGAACCCCAGGCAGTGCAGTATCGGTGCCTCGCCCGGCTGGGTCTGATCGGCGAAGCGAAGCTCCTTCAGCGCTTCCTCGACGTTGCCGGTCTCGTAGAGCATCACAGCCAGCGCGATCGCGCCGGGCACGTAGTCCGGGAAATCCTGGCGGAGCGCCTCCAGGCAGGTGCGGGCGTCGTCGCCGCGTTGATCGAGTCGATAGGCCAACGCCAGCCCCAACCGACGGTCCGGTCGCCCGGCGTCGCCCTCGATGTCGCGTTCGAGATGCTCGATCGGCTCGGTCGCCGAGCACGAGAAGTATCCCCGCAAGAGATCCTCGACCTCGTGGTCCAACCCCTTTCCGAGGATTTCCAGTAGATGGCTCACATGTGTCTCCCGCGGGGCCTGGCCCCTTGCCGCCGACCCGTTCGCGAGCGAGAAACCGCCGACCCGCCCTGCCTCGGGCGATGCCGACGGGCGAACCCAGGCCGACAAAAAGCACTTACCTTCCTGTATCTCATCGGCACAGAGGGGGACAGGATGCAGGCGATAGGACGATCCGAGGCGGGTTTTTTTGCCTCTTGGACTCATAACCCCTTACCCGGGCAAGCCCTGCGTAACCTAGCCGACCGGAACGAGCCGAAGATCCCTAAGTGCCCATTGGATCCAGTCTTATCGTCACACGGCTTGCCTCACCGCCGGCCGACCCACCTGCCCCGGACCCGGCCCCACAACCCGCCAAGAACAGCCCGTTCCCGCCGATCAAACAGCCCGACACCCCCGGCCGCCGCCAGCAGCACCCCCGCCCACAGGGCAGCCGACATCCATCGCGGTAACAGCAAAACCGCCGGACCGACCAGCAGTGCCATCGTCGCCCACCCCACGCGGGCCCGCGAAATGAGCAGATATCCGCCGCCCAGGAGGGCCCCCACGCCCAGCATCGCCGCGCCGGCCGCCCAGGCAGCACCGGCCGGGCCCATCGACTCCATCCACCACAACGCCAGGAGCACGTTCACCACCAGGGCAATACCCGAGAGAATCGGCGGAACGATCGGCCGCTCGTGGACCCGTGCCAGCACGTTCACCACCGCCAGGTTCGCCAGCATCTGGAAAAACATCAGCATTCCCCCCAGGAGCGCTCCGCCTTCGGCAAAACGCCCGGGCAGCAGCATCGTCCACCATGGCGAGGTCACGTACATCGTCACCGCCACCGTGGTCAGCCCCAGCGTCATTCCCTTGCTCGCGACGCGCACCAGCAGCATCGCCTCGTCGCGTCGGCCCTGCTCCCACCGCGCGACCACGTGGGTCAGTACCACCGCCCACGCCGCCTGGGCGATAAGCACCACCGGCTGAGAGAGCTGCACGAACAGCCAAAGCACCCCCGCGCGGGCCTCGCCGAATCGATGGTACACCAGGTAGAAACTGGCATACTGCCCCGCCAGCGCCACCAGCGCACCGGCCGACAGCGGCCAGCCGTACCGCACCAGTCCGGCCGCCGTGGCGAGCCCGGTTCCCCCGGGGCGCTGCTCCCTCTCTGCCGCCGAGGCGCCCCGCGCCTCCAGCCGCCCCAGCAACGCCCTCGCCGCCAGACCCGCCAGAAGCACCATCAGGCCGACGCACACCCCATGGGCGGCCAGCACCGCCAACACCGTGCGGGACACCAGCAACGCCCCTGCCGCCGAAGCCGTGAACAGCACGGCGAAGGTGAGCTCCAGCGCGGCGATGAGTCGGTACGCCCGCAGGCCGTTGAGCAGCCCGAGGAGATTGTTGTAGTTCGCTTCGAGAACGGCGTTGGCGATGCACGCCCACGTCAGCCAAAGCAGCGACCGATACGCCACCGCCGAGGCTCCCTCGCGTGCAGCCAGCAGGTGCGACGCGATAGGACCGGAGCAGACCATTGCCGCCGCGCCGGCCAACAGCGTCCCGCCGGCCAACCACAGCAGCGACCGCCGTGAAAGCGTGCGAAGCTGTCCTCTCGCGAAGAATCGACTGGCGTAGCGGACCAGCCCGTGGTTGCCCCCCAACGAGACCAGCACCGCCCCCACTCCCATCAGCACGGTGGCCGCCCCCACCAGCCCGTACTGCACCGGCACCGACGCCAACAGCCATGCGAGAATCAGCACGCGGATCAGCCCGATCCCCTTCTGGGCGATCTTGGCCGTGACGTAGATGCCCACCGATTCGGTCACGGACCCGATGTGCAACAGCCGCGTCAGCCTCGCCATGGGGCGGTTACCTCGTCACGGAGATGAAGGCGTCGCCCTGGTGGGGACGAACCGCCGCCAGCTGGGCCATCGCCAGGGCGTACTCCTGGAACCGCCCGATTTCCACGAGGTACACCAGCTTGCCTTCGCGGACCTCCACCTGCAGTTGCGGATTCAGCTTGGCCTTTCGCAGCTCGCGGACGGCGGCCTCGGCGAAACGCCGCTTGGTGAACGTGCCCGCCCGCACCGTCCACGCCCGGGCGGAGATGCGTCGCTTGGCCCGCCTGGCCAGCTCCGTCCCGCGAAACCAGAAGGTGACCTTGCCCAGACGCTCATCGGCCTGGACCCACTTTCCGGTCCGCTGAAGCGTGCATCCCAGACGATACAACGCCTTGTCGGCCGGCGGCTCGGCCGGGTCTGTATGCTCCAGCGCCGCCCGCGTGAACTGCTCGGCCCGATCGAGTTCGTTGCGCATGAACGCGATTTCGCCCAGCTGCGTGTACGCCAGCGCCCGGATGGAATCGCGATTGGTCACGTCCAGCGCCCGCTTGAAATCGGCGACGGCTGCGGGGTACTCCGAAAGACGGAACCGCGCCATCCCGCGAAGATAATGCGCCTCGTCCAGCGCGATCGAGTCGGGGTGTTCCTGGAAGAATCGCCCGGTCAGGGACACCACCGCGCCGTTGTCGTTCCGATCGTAGGCGGTCCGTGCCTGGGTGAGAAGCTGCTTGGCCTCGGGGCTGAGCGGTCCGTTACATCCCGCGAGGACGAGTACACCCAGCACTCCAAGGGCCATCCATTGCCTGCTGCCTGGTCGCATCACGCTCTCCTGTCGGCGTCTGAGATGGGTCGACAGGTCCTGCCGACCGACGCCACTGAGGATATCGCCCCTCCGCCCCCCGCGCCAAGGCTCACGTCGCCCCGTCAATCCAGCCGATGAAGAGAAATGCGCCCTTACCCTGCCCTACCATGAACCGAAGGAGCCCCGCATGCGAGCGGCCGTTATTCACGAACACGGAGAACTCGACAGGATCCGCATCGACGATATCCCCGAACCCACCGTCCGGGACGGCGAGGTCGTGGTGGATGTCAAGGCGGCCGCCCTGAACCACCTGGATGTGTGGGTGCGCAAGGGCGGAAGATCGTCCCTGCCGATGCCCCACGTGCTCGGAAGCGACGCCTCGGGCGTGGTCTCCGCCGTCGGCAAGGGGGTGGGCAACGTGCAGGTGGGCGACGAGGTCATTCTGGACCCGGGCCTGAGCTGCGGGTTGTGCGAGTTCTGCCGCTCCGGCGAGCAAAGCCTGTGCACGTCGTATGGCATTATCGGGCTCACCCGCCAGGGCACGTACGCCGAGAAGGTCTGCGTGCCGGCCGTTTGCATCAACCCCAAGCCCCGCTTCTTGACGTTTGAGGAAGCGGCCGCCCTGCCCTTGGCCCACCTGACGGCCTATCGCATGCTCGTGACGCGCGCCCGGATCAAGCCCGGCGAAACGGTGCTCATTCACGGCATCGGCGGCGGGGTCGCCATCGACGCCCTGAAAATCGTCCGGGGCAGTGGCGGCGTGGCGATCGTCACAAGCTCGCACGACTGGAAGCTGGACAAGGCCAGGGAAATGGGGGCTTCGGTGACCATCAACTACGCCACCGAAGACGTCGCCGCCCGCGTCAAAGAGGTCACCAACGGACGGGGCGTGGACATCTGCTTCGACACGGTCGGGGCGGCCACGTTCGAGACGAATTTCCAGAGCGTCCGCAAGGGCGGGCGCATCGTGCATTGCGGGGTCACCACCGGTGCCTCCGCCCAGATCAACATCCAGGCGCTGTACTGGAACCAGGTGACGCTGCTGGGCTCGACCATGGGCAGCCGGGATGATTTCCGCGGGATGCTCGCGATGGTCTCGGCCAACGAGATCCGCCCCGTGATCGACTCGGTCGCGCCGCTGGAGGACATCGTCGAACTCACCGGCCGAATGGAGGCCGGCGACCAGTTCGGCAAACTCGTTTTGAAAGTCGCCACATGAACCACACGCGCCGGCCTGGCCGCCGGCGCCCGGGACGGAGGAACCGACATGCCTCGCAAAGCCAGAAACCGAACCCGCCCACCGCGAGCCCGCACCCGAAGCCGCGCGCACGGATCCGGAGGATTCTCGCGGAAGAACCGCCACAGCGCACCGATCTGCCCCAACTGCGGCAAACCGATGCACGGGCGGAACCACCTCTGCCAGGAGGACGACCCGATGGTCATCGCCCACTGCAAATTCCGCAGCCAGGTGGACGAAGACGCCGACCCGACGGCCATGAAGGAGATGAAATACTACTGCGGCGCGTGCGATCGTCTGACGGCCTATCGCGACGGCGTCTGCCAACCCAAACCGCTCTGCTAAGGCGGTTGGGGCAGCTCAGCGCTGATAGATCGGCAGCTGACGGTAGGAGACGCTCATCGCCAGGACGGCCATCGCGGTGGCGTAGCACCGACCGGCCTTACCCTCGTTGCCCTGCCCGGGCGACCAGCTGCCGTAGTCTTTCCGACCCTGGCGGTCTTCCTGGTATTTGAGCATCATCTCGTACATGCGGACGGCCCAGTCTTCCCAGTACTCACCGCCGAGCTGAAACATGCCCTGCGAGGCGTAGTACATCGCGTAGTAGAAATGGGACTCGCCCAGGAACTTCCGCGGCAGGTGTTTGCGGATCCACTCGCCCGCCTGGCGCGGGACCTTCTCGCCATGTCGGCCGGTGAGTTCGAGGCACAGCAGCGCGGTTCCGGTCCGCCCGAGGCCGGGCTGCTTGCGCTTGGGCTGATAGTTGAACCCGCCGTCCTTGTGGCGACATTTGAGAATGTACTCGATGCCCTTGTCGATCGCCTGCTTCGGGACGCTGGCCCCGTTGCCCCGCGCACTGCGCAACGCCATCAGCGCCCAGCCCGAGCAGGAAATGTCGCTGTCTCGGGATGTGTGCTGATACCGCCAGCCCCCCTCGTGGGACCGTGACTTCTTGACACTCTGGGCCGAGAGGATCACCTTCAGCGCCTTGGGGAGCGTCTTGTCGATTCGCTTCTGCCGCGAGGGATCCACCATCCCCGAGACCTCCGAGAGCAGCAGCGTGGAGATGTAATGGCTGTACATCGGCCCGTGGGATTTCCGCTTTCCCACCAGCATGCCCCGCTTGTCGGCGGAGTCCAGCACGAAGTCGATCCCCTTGTTGATAATCTCGCCATATGGGCCGGTCCCGGGAGTGTATCCCTTGGCGAGGAAGGCCATCACGCACAGCGAGGAAATGCCCGTGTTGCGGTCCATACTGCTCTTGAAAGACCCGTCCTTCGCCTGTTGCTCGGCGAGATACTTCAGCGCGCGATCGATCGATTCATCCAGCGGCTTGCGATATTTCGCCAGCTTCCCCGAGGCCTTGTCCGCGCGAGCGGGAGAAAGCCCAGGCGGGGTCAGCAGCATCCCGGCCAGCAGACTCAGCAGGACTGCCCGGGCAGTCATGCGGACCGCGGCGTTCGGTGCGTGTTTTCGGATCGGGGCGTTCATGGGCTCACCGGTCACTTTCCACTGGGTTTCTTCGCGTCGTCTCGCGTCCGGGACATCGCCCGGAAGTATCGTTTCACGTAAGGCCGATAGGACTCGGGCACGTCCTCGCGGGCGGCCTGGAGAATCTCGTTTTTCAGCTTGCCCGGCAGACGGGCCCAGTCGCGGGGCGAGAGCCCCATCTTGCCCAGCTGCGCGTCGCGGGCATCGATGGACATCGCCCCCACGCCCATTTTCGAGTCGGCTGCCGAGGCGGGCTGACCCGACGCCTGACCTTGACCTTCGCCCTGGCCTTGCCCTTCGCCCTCTCCTTGCCCTTCGCCTTGCCCTTCGCCCTCTCCTTGCCCTTCGCCTTGCCCTTGCCCTTCTCCCTGGCCTTGCCCCTGGGCCTGGGCGGCGCTCATGCCCGGAATCGCACTGGGAGAGACGCCGGCCTGCCGGGCCTGGGCAGCGGCGCTCCGGGCGGCCTGGGCCATCGCGGCAGCCGCCTTCTGCGCCGCCGACGGCGTGGGAGTCCGGGCGGCCTGGGAGGCCTGCTCGTACCCCTCGGCCAAGCTCTCGGCTGTCTGATCGGCGGCGATGGGCGTATCCCCCTCGCCACTCTCGCCGGCCTGGTCGGAGAGTCGATCGGCCAGCGAGTCCAATGCGTCGCCCGCCTGGGTCAACGCCGAGGCTGCCTGCTTCTGCCGCGACGCCGCATCGGCCGGCTGACCCTGAGACATTGCACCCTCGGCGGCCTGCTGGGCCTGGGACGCCTTGCGCAATGCGTCCGCTGCCCGGCGGGCCCGCTTGCGGCTCTCGTCATCGCCCGAGACACCCTCGATCAACTCCGCGACGTTCTCGACGGCGTCCGACAGGTCGCGCGTTTGCGTCTTCACGTCCTCCTGCTTGCCGGCAGCGACCGATTCGAGATCGGCCTGGTCCAAAGACTTGAGCTTCTGGTGAACCTTCTTCTGACGATCCGCCAGCGACTCGGCCTTCTCGGCCAACTTGGCAGCCGCCTGCTGCTGGGTCGATTGACCCGTTCCGCCTTGGGGCTGTTGGGCCGTCGACCCGCTCACCGCCACCTGTTGCCCTTGTTGACCCTGCTGACCTTGTTGACCTTGCTGCCCCTGTTGACCTTGCTGACCCTGTTGACCTTGCTGACCCTGCTGGCCTTGTTGGCCCTGTTGACCTTGCTGACCTTGCTGACCCTGCTGGCCCTGCTGACCTTGTTGGCCTTGTTGACCCTGCTGACCCTGCTGACCTTGCTGCCCCTGTTGACCTTGCTGGGGAGTCTGGGCATCCTGGCCGGTGGCTTGGCGTTTCATCTGGTCGGCCAGCTTCCGCATGGTCTCGGCAGCCTGCTTGCTGTCGGCAGAC
>JBKHCL010000116.1:0-9431 GCA_046541875.1 Phycisphaerae bacterium
CGTAGGGCCCGCAACTTGTTGCGGGCGGAATGACGGGAAGCCCTTTCTGCGCCTGGTGCAGCGTGAGATTCACCCGCGACCCCAACGCAACTACTGCTGCTTGCCGAGTTCTTTCCAGAGGGCCTGCTCGACCTTCTGGAACCGATCGAAGGTGGTGTTGAGCGACTTGCGGATTTTCGGCAGCTCGGGATTGTTCGGATCGATGCCCTTGGGGTACTCCTTGTGGAGGAGCTTGACCTTGCTCAGGGCGCGATTGAGGCTGGTGGCCCCTTCGCTGTAGGCCCGGGCGGCGTCGTAGAGGGCCTGGGTCTCGATCTCTTTCTCGTCGGGCTTGTGGATCAACCGCCAGGGGTTCCGCCGAATCTCTTTGCTGGTAGCCTTGAGGTTGTCGGACACCTGGGCCATGTCGTCGATGATCTTGTCGATGTTGTCGCGGTTGAGCACGATGATCTGCTTGGTCTCCTCGGAAACCGCCGCGAAATCGCCGGCGATTTCGAGGATCTTCGTGTTGGCGGCCCGGACGTCGGCGAGAATCTTCGCGACGTCTTTGGACACGTACGCCTCGATCTTGTCGGTGGTCTTCACGACGTTGTCCATGATCTTCGTGACCTTGGGCCTGGTCTCGGACATCATTTCGCGGATGTCGGTCGTCACGCGATTCACGTCGTCCAGCGAGTCGTGCACTTTCGCCAGCACCGTCGCTGCCGTGTTCGGGTCGGTCTCCTGACGGAGATTGGCGGTGATGTACGTCACATCGTCCATGCTCTGTTGCAGCTTGGCCATCAGGCTGGTATCGATGCTTCCGTCCGTCTCGTCCTTGACGTTGCCGGCGATCACCGCCACGTCGGTGGAGGCGGTTTTCAGATCGCCGACGATGGCGTGGATCTTCGCCAGCAGAGCCTCCGCCCGATCGGGGTCCAGCTCGTCCTGCACGCTGGTGGCGATCTCCTTGAGCTTCTCGGTGACCGACGCCAGATCGCTCATCGCCTTGGCCAGCCCCCCCTGGCGCAGCTCGACGGGGTTCTCGTCGTTGGCGAGCGTCCGGGCGGACCCGATCTCGTAGACCACCAGCTTGGGCATGCCCAGCGGGGGCGAATCGACGGCCGCCTTTGCATCGGCGTGAATCTTGATGTCCGTGCGCTGCAACTGCACGACATAGAGACACCGCCGGTTCTCCGCGTCCAGGCGGACCTCGATGATCTTGCCGATCTTCTGATCGCCCAGGTTCACGTCGTAGCCTTCCTTCAGACCCAGCGCGCCGGACGACTGGGGCGTGTAAAACACCGCCGTCTGCCCCTCGGGCGACAGCACGTCGGCCGCCCCCAGCCAGAGGATGATGCCAACCCCCAGCGCCAGGGCGACCACTACGAACACGCCCACTGCCAGTTCACTTGCCGTACTCTTTGCCATGGTTTGGCTCCCGTCGGGTTCGTGCCGATCAGCTGCCGGCCGCTCCGAGGATGTCTTTTTCGTACTCGCCGCTCTGGGCTCGCTTCGCCAGAGGTCCGTCGGGATCGCCCCGGAGGAACTGGCGGATCATGTCGGTGGTCTCGTCGCCGGTGGGCTCACCGTCGCGAATCTGCTCGAACTCCTCGCGAGCACCCACGCGGACCATTCTGCCCCGATCCAGCATCGCCATGCGATCGGCGATGGTGAAGGCAGAGTCCATCTCGTGGGTCACCACCACACTGGTGACGCCGAGCTTCTTGGTGAGGTCCTTCATAAGCTGATCGATCTCGGCGGAGGTCACCGGGTCCAGGCCGGCCGACGGTTCGTCGTAGAAGAGGATCTTCGGATCCAGTGCGATCGCCCTGGCCAGCCCGGCCCGCTTTTTCATGCCGCCGGAAATCTCGGCGGGCATGAGGTCCCTGGCGTGACGCATCGCCACCAGTTCGAGCTTCATGCGGACCATGATGTCGATGGTGTCCGCGTCGAGGTCGGTGTGCTCGACCAAGGGCAGGGCGACGTTCTCGCCGACGGTCATGGAATTCAGCAGCGCGCCGGACTGGAACAGGATTCCGAACCGCTTGCGCATCTCGTCGAGCTCGTAAGACGTCATTTCGTTGAGATTGTCGCCCCACAGCTCCACGTGCCCTTCCTCGGGAAGGAACGAACCGATCATATGTCGCAGCAGCGTGCTCTTCCCGCACCCCGAGCCGCCCATGATGACCATGGTCTCCCCTGCCTGAACGTCCAGGCAGACCCCGTCCAGCACGGTCGTATCGCCGAACCGCTTGACCAGGTCCACCACCCGGATCACCGGGCCGTCATATTCTTCGGGATTGCCCACTTGCCTCTCCCGCCCTGGCGGGTTACTCGTCAGATATTGAACACGTAAAAGACGGCCGTGAACACGCCGGCCGCCAGAACGATCGCCACGATCGAGTGTACCACCGTCAGCGTGGTGGCCCTGCCGACGCCCTCGGCCCCGCCGCGAACACCCAGGCCCTGGTGGCAGGCGATGAGGCTGATCAACGCCCCGAACACGCCCGCCTGCGTCAGGCCGGTAAAGAAGTCCGTATACCGCAGCTGGATGCGCATGTTCTCGATAAAGCCCACGTACGCCGCCGGGCCCAGCACCACCCTCGCGGTCACCCATCCGCCCAGGGCGATCATCAGATCCGCCACGATCGTCAACAGCAGCATCATGATGACCGTGGCGAACACGCGCGGAACCACCAGGAACCGCACGGGGTTCAACGCCATCGCCTCCAGGGCCTCGATTTCCTCCGCCACCACCATGGTTCCCAGCTCCGCGGCGATGGACGCCCCGGCGAACCCGCTGAGCACCACGCCGGTGATGATCGGGCCGAGCATGCGAAATCCGCCGGTTCCCAGGACGTTGGCGATTTTGTCCAGTTGGCCGTACTGCTCGAGCGTGGGCGCCAGTTGCAGCGCGAGGATCACGCCGATGAACCCCTGCACGAGCATCACGATGCCCAGGCTCTTCAGGCCGACGCGAACCATCTGGTCGACCATGGCGCGGAAGCCGAACTTCGCCGAGGGAACCAGCACGCCTCTGACAGCGAATTGCAGCGTCCGCCACAGCAGCAGCGTCATTCCGCCGGCATACCGGAACCCTTCGAGAGTGCGCGACCCGATCAGGGCAATCCAGTTCTCGCGGGCCGACTCGCTCATGCCTCGTCCAACGCCTCCTGCTCGCTTTTCCGGATGTCAAATACCGTATCGAGGTGGGTGATCTCAAAAATGCTGCGGACCCGGTCGGTCATCTCCACCAGCACCAGCGGGACCGACTGCTTCTTGACGCGTGAGAGCACCTTCACCAGCGACGCCACGCCGGAAGAGTCCATGTAGGGCACGTCCGCGAGATTCACCACCACGCGGTCGGGCTCATCGTTGAGCACTTTCCCGAGCTTCTCCTGCAGCGCGGGGCTCGAGCGCAGATCGATATCGCCCTGCACGTCGACAATCGCGGTCTTGTCCTGCCAGCGGACATTCCTGATCGGTGAGTCGTCACTCTGGGGGCTCATCACTGGCCGCTCCATTCGGTTCGGGGTTCACATTCTTTCGCAGCGTCAGCACGGTCCCGCCGTCCGGCCGCGGGGTGTATTCCACATGGTCCATCACGGTTTGCATGATGTGCACGCCCAGTCCGCCCGGGCGAATGTCCTCCAGATCACGCGATCGGATCTGCTCTGCCGGCACGGAGCGCCCCTCGTCGCGAATGACCACCTGCAGGCAGTCCACGCACTCGTCGCTGCCGCAAGGGGACAGCTCGATCTCGATGGGCTGATCCGCCGAATCTTCGTAGGCGTGGCGGATCACGTTGGTCAGCGCCTCGTCCACGCCGAGCATCATCTCGCCGGTGGCACGATCGTCCATGCCCACCTGGCTGCACATTTTCTCCACGGCCGCCCGGACCACCGCCAACTGCCACGGGCTCGAACGGATGGAGATACGGACCGCGTCGCCGGGACGGGGATTCATACATCGCCCCCCTTCCGGCCGGTTGGAACGTTCGGGTCGCTCGCTGCGTCGTCCAGGCCATTCTTCCGGAGGTATTCGCGCCAGCGCTCGATGGCTTGTTGGCGATCCTCGCGCGAGTCGTAATATCGGTAGCCGAACGTCTTGCCGGTACGTTTGCGAAGGGCGATGATGGCGAAGAAACTCACTTCGTCATGGGCGTCGGAAAGGCGTTCCACCAAGAGGGGCAGCAGCTCGCGATCGCCGGACCGCGCGGCGTCGTGGATGGCCGCGATGCGCACGTCCGGGTCCTCCGCCTGGAGGCGTTGGGCGATGGTCCCGCCGGGCCCGAGCCCATCGCAACCGACCGCTGCCCCGAGCAACGCAAGGCAGCATCCGAGAACCGCTCGCTGTGATCGTAGCGTCATTCCGCCGACCTCACATCCGTTCAAGCGTCGACCACCCCATCGGCTGGCCACGTTGGGCTGCAGTGTACCGGATGGATCGCCCCGGGGGAACCCCCGATTCCGGATCATAACCGATGCTTCATCCGGCCCACCAGACGATCCGCCTGCCGCGTGGGCTCGGGCAGACGTACCCCCCGACCGCAGCGAAGCACCCACCGGATCGACTCCTCGATGGTGATCCGATTCCCCGGCGAAACATACAGCGGGCGGACGTCGTCCCGGGTACGCACCACCGCCCCGACGACCTCGCCACCCACCTTCAACTGCGTGCGAGAACCCCGCCGCCGACCCGGGGTGCGATGCTCTCCGCACAGACGCGACTTGGCCACGCCGATCGTCGGACAGGTCAGCCACAACCCCACGTGGGCAGCAAGCCCCAACCCGCGCGGATGGGCAATGCCCTGCCCGTCGCACATCACCAGGTCCGGCCGGCGGGGCAGCGCCGCGATCGCTTCGAGAATCGCCGGAGCCTCCCGGAAACTCAACAGCCCCGAGACGTACGGAAATCGGCAGGGCTGATCCACCTCCGCAAGCGCGAGAATTTCCATCGTCCCGGCCTCGCAGAGAACGGCCGCCGCCAGGATGCGATTTCCTCCGTCGGCGAAGGCGCAGTCGATCCCCGCGACGGTTCGGACTTCGTGCTTTATCGGGGTCTGCACCACCAGACCCGCCAATTCACGCTGCAGGGCGACGGCCTCGGTGGGCGTCATGTCCCAGCGGTGAGGAATCATCGCGACCCGACCACCTCCGCCACGACCGCCACGGCTGTGTCGATGTCCTCACGCGAGATCGGAAGGTGCGTCACCGCGCGGATGGTGTGGTCGCCGGTCGCCAGCATGCTCACGCCGGCGGCAGAGAGTCTCGCGACCAGTTCGTTCGCCGAGCCGGCCACGTCGAAATAAACGATATTCGTTTCGACCCCGCCCGGATCGATCGTCACCGCCGACCGCTCCGCCAGGCCTTCAGCCAGGGCACGGGCGTTTGCGTGATCCTCGACCAGTCGATCGCGATGATGTTCCAGGGCGTACAACGCGCCGGCTGCGATAATACCCGCCTGACGCATCCCGCCCCCGAGCATCTTGCGGAATCGCCGCGCCCGGCGGATCGTCTCAGCCGACCCCGCCAGCGCCGAGCCCACCGGCGCGCCCAGCCCCTTCGAGAAGCAGACACTCACGGTATCGCAGCATCGGGCGAAGGCGGCTGCGTCCGTGCCCGACGCGACGGCGGCGTTCCACAGGCGTGCCCCGTCCAGGTGCACCGCCAGGCCCGCGTCGTGCGCGGCGTCGGCGACGGCCCGCATCGTCTCGATCGGCCAGACACTCCCGCCGCCACGGTTGTTGGTGTTTTCGAGGCATACGAGCGTCGCGGGGGCGAAGTGCACGTTCGTCGGACGAAGGGCCGCCGTGAGCGTCTCTGCGGTGAAAATCCCCCGTTCGGAGGGCAACCGGCAGGTCATGACGCCCGAAACCGCGGCCGGCGCGCCGGCCTCGTACCAGTAGACGTGGGCGTTGTCGGCCAGCAGAACCGCGTCGCCGCTTTGCGTGTGGCAGCGAACGCCGAGCTGGTTGGCCATCGTCCCCGAGGGCGTGTAGAGGGCGGCTTCGGTGCCGAGAATCTCGGCGGTGCGTCGCTCCAGCCGCTCGACGGTCGGGTCGTCGCCGAGGACGTCGTCTCCCACCGGCGCCTCGGCCATCGCGCGGCGCATTTCGGGGGTGGGCTCGGTCACCGTGTCGCTGCGCAGGTCGATCATGGTCTCTCCGCGGCCAATGGTTATTCGTCGCGAGCGGGCTTTTTCCCGCCGAAGACCGCCAACTCCAACCACTTGAAGTAGCAGTCCACATCTTCCAGCCCGGCATCTTCGAGCCAATCCAACTGAACACCCAACGGCTGAAGCAACTTCCCGGCACGATCGTCGCGATTGGCGTAGCGATCGACATGCTCGTCGAGCGTCTGATCGGAATCGTCGAACAGCCCCATCTGCAGGCAGCGTTCCATGTAGAGGTGGTTGTGCAGGTGAGTGATGTCCTCGGACGGTGAGTCGATCCAGTCCATCGTCACAAACGCCCCTCCCGGCGCCAGCAGGCTGACGGCCTCGGCGTAGAAGTCCTTCTTACGCTCATTGGGCACGTGATGGATCGCGAACCCCGAGACGATCGCATCGAACGGGGCCAGGAAGCCCACCGCGTCCACCCATCCGGGCGAGGCGAAGTCGGCCTCCACGAAGCGAATCTCCTTGTCGATCCCGTCCATCTCGGACCGGGCCGCCTTGAGCATCTCGGCAGAGAAGTCCGCGAAGCACCCTCCCGCATCCGGGGCAACCTTCCAGACCTGCCGACCCACCTGCCCGCCGCCACAGCCGATATCCATGAACCGCAGGATCGGGCGGGACGTGGCACGCAACACTTGGCGCAGCAGCCCGAGCGTTTCGTCCTCGAACGGCCTGGGTCTGCGGCGGCGCTCGACGTACTCACTGACGTGCTCGGCGTCTTTCCAGCGCGAACTCATGGAACCTTCCTTTTCCCGAATCAGCCGCGAATCGCTCAGAGCCCCAGAACGTCGCCAATGTCGTACATCCCCGGACCCTTGTTGGCAATCCACAGCGCCGCCCTCAGCGCGCCGCGAACAAACGTGTCCCGCGTGTGGGCGCTGTGCGAGAGCGTCACCGTCTCCCCGAGATTGCCGAAATGCACCTCGTGTTCGCCGACGGTATCGCCCACGCGAAGCGCGTGCATGCCGATCTCCCCGGCGTTGCGGGGCTGATGGCCGCCGCGCCCGAAGATGGCCGTCTCGCCGTAGGTCTTTCCGGTGGCCTGGCAGATGCTCTTGGCGAGCATGATGGCCGTCCCGGAGGGGGCGTCCTTCTTGAAGCGGTGGTGCGTCTCGGCGATCTCGATGTCATACGTCTCGCCCAGAATGCGGGCCGCCTCGGCCACCAGCTTCACCAGCAGGTTGATGCCCACCGAGTAGTTGCCCGCGTGAACAATCGCGATCTCGCTTGCGGCGTCGGCGACGGTGGCCTCCTGCGACTCGGTCAGGCCGGTCGTACCGATGATCATCGCCACGCCGTTGGATCGGCAGTACTCGATCGCCTTCATCGTGCCCTCCGGCAGGGAGAAGTCGATCATCACGTCGGGCACGTCATCGCCGGGAGCGTCGGTCAGCTCCATCCCGAAGTGCCCCACGCCCGCCAGCTCGCCGATATCCGTGCCGATCGCGTCGTGGCCGGCTTCTTCGGTGGCCGAGACAATGTCGAACTGCCCACTTTCGATCGCCAAAGCGACGATGCGCTGACCCATTCGGCCGGCGGCTCCGTTGACTGCAATCTTGATCATCTTTCGATGCGTCCTTTCGGTTCGTGTGCGTCTGAGATTCGTTCAGTCCACCGGATCCACCGTCTGCTCGATGAATGCCCGGACGGCCTGCACGTCGTCATCCAGCGTGACGCAGCGCGTGGGCAACTCGGCGAGCTTCTCGATGGTCGGGTGCGTCGCGATGTCCTCCCGCCCGGTGGCCACCGCAATGGCAGCGGGGAACTTCGCCGGATGCGCCGTGGCGAGGCAGAGCATCGGCGTCTGGGCGCGGATGCGGTCGCCCGCCACGTGAACGCCCACCGCGGTATGCGGGTCCAGCAGGTAATGGTAGCGGTCCCACGTGCGGCGGATGGCGTCGAGAGTCTGCTGCTCGCTGGCCCGGCCGGCGGTGAAGGTCGGGTCCACGCCTTCGTCCCCCGCCTCCACGTGCAGCGCGCCGGTGCGGGCGAATTCGGCCATCCTGGCCTTGAGGGCCTCGCCGTCCTCGCCCAGCAGGTAGTACAGGTACCGCTCGAAGTTGCTGGCGACCTGGATGTCCATCGAGGGCGAATGGCTGCGGTGAACCTCGCCCAGCGAATACTCGCCGGTGTTGAAGAACCGCGCGAGAATGTCGTTCTGGTTCGTCGCGCAGATCAGTCGGCCGATCGGAAGACCCATCTGCCGGGCGTACCAACCGGCGAGAATATCCCCGAAGTTACCGGTCGGCACGCAGAGGTCCACCGTCGATTGGCCTGTGTCCTCCTGAACACGGAAGACGCCATGGAAGTAATAGACGATCTGGGCCAGCACGCGCGCCCAATTGACGCTGTTGACCGCGCCGAGGGCGTAGCGGCGTTTGAACTCCAGGTCGCCGGCGAGCGTTTTCATGATGCGCTGACAGTCGTCGAAGCTGCCGCGAACGGCGATGTTGTGCACGTTCTCATCCAGCACCGTGGTCATCTGACGCTGCTGAATGGGCGAGGTCCGCCCTTCCGGGTGCATCACGAAGATGTCGATCCCCTCCCGGCCTCGGACACCGGCAATCGCGGCGCTGCCCGTGTCGCCGCTGGTGGCGCCCAAAATGTTCAGCCGACCGCCGCGCCGGGCGAGGATGTACTCGAAAAGATTCCCCAGCAGCTGCAGCGCCACGTCCTTGAACGCCAGCGTCGGCCCGTGGAACAGTTCGAGGATATGCACCTCGCCGACCTCCCGGACGGGGGCGACCTCGGTCGGAAAAGATGGGCCATAAGCCCGCTCGATCATGCTGCGCAGATCCGCCGGGGGGATGTCGGTAGCGTACAGGCCGATCACCTCGGCCGCCAGATCGACGTAGGGCAGCTTCGACCAGCGCGTGAGTCGATCGCGAACGTCGGGGATGAATGCGGGAATGACCAGCCCGCCGTCCTCGGCCAGCCCCATCATCACCGCGTCCTGAAAGTCGATCGGCTCGACGCCGCCACGTGTGGATTGGTACTTCATTGCGGGTTCCTCATCGGTTCGGGACCGGATTGTACGCGCAGCGCCCGGCGAAGGCAACGAAGTGCGACGAATCACGACGAATCGCGACGATGGATCCTGCTCCAGGACACGCCGGTGGCAGCTGGTTTGGGGAAGGCCGTGCTACAACCGTAGGGCCCGCAACTGGTTGCGGGCGGAACGATTTCGTAGCATGGGCTTCCAGCCCATGGAAGCACGGCCTGGAAGGCCGTGCTACGGGACGCGTTCCATCCCCCACCTGACGGTGGGGGCT
>JBKHCL010000029.1:0-32176 GCA_046541875.1 Phycisphaerae bacterium
TCCTTATTCTTGCCCTTGGTCTTGTCTTTCTTCTTGTCTTCGTTGTCCTTCCGGCGGGCCTCGGCGATCTGTTTCCGCTGGTCCTTGGTGAGCACGCGGGCGAAGACCTGCTTCTGCAGACCGACCACGAGCGACTGGTGCTCGGCGGCGTTGTAGGGCAGCGTCAGCCGAGCCCCTGCCTTGGTGGCAAGGTCGGTAATGGCGGCCTCCTGCTTCTCGTCGAGCGAGACGTCCCCGAACTCCGCACGGACGGCCTGGGCGATGGGGTCGGCGTTGTGCCTGCCTCGCTGGTCGGCGGCAAGCACGCCGAACATTCGCTTCTCGTAGCCCATCGCCAACTGGTAGCGGGACCGGTTCAATGCCGAGATCGCCCCCAGGATTCGTCGCTTGTAGGCGATCGCCTGCTCCGCGCGGGCGCGTTCCTTTTTGGCCTTGGACTTCGCCTTGGCGGCCAGGGCGTTGACCTTGGCCTGCTGATCGCGGAGCTTTTCAAGCTTCTTGGCGTTGGCGGCGTCCCATTTGTCGATGGCCGCTGCCCGTTGCTTGGCCAGGTCGGTGAGCGTCTTGACCTGCTTGTCGCTCAGCGAGAGCGTCTCCTTGAGCGAGTCGATGTCTTCGGCGAAGGACGGGGGAATGTCATAGGTGGGTTGCGGAGAGGGCTTGGGCCCGGCGTGGGTCAGGGCGGTGGTCAGCAAGAGGGCCGGCAGCACCAAGGCCCAGGTCCGGCGGAGAGGTCGGTTCATGGCATGTCTCGCGGGATGGCAGGTGGCCCGGCCTCTCGCCGCCATCCGGACGCGGGCCTGTCTGCACGTAGCCGGGTCGGCCGACGCTTGTGCATCCGCTTATTCTACACCCGGGGGTTAAATGGGTGTCGGCGAATATGCCCGGGGGGCAGTTTTTCCGGCGGGCGGGTCGCCCCAGCCAGATCGGTCCCAGCCGCGATCGGCCCGGCGACGGCAGGGGATGCGCATAAAACAAGCGGGCTTCTCGCGTTATCGGCAAGAGGCCCGCTTCTTGACACCCCCACGGGGACTCGAACCCCGGTCTCCAGGATGAGAACCTGATATCCTAGGCCGCTAGACGATGGGGGCGTGTTTGCTGCATCGTAGCTGTTTGTGGGCCCGTACTGCGTTTCCGCAGCCGTCCTGGAAGCTCAAAATGGTAGCCGGATTGGTCGATGGGGTCAAGGCAAAATCCGGTCTCCGGCGCGGATTGTATGTGTTCAGGCGATGTGAAGATGAAGCTTTTTATGCGATTGAGTCGATATTTATCTTGATGAATCAGCCGAAGAGAGGTATTATACCACATGCTCAGGTGGGCGTAGTTCCGCTCACCAAGGTCGTAAAGAAGTAAAGAGGGAGGAGGAGACCGCTTGCTCATGTCTCCTCCCAAAGACAAGTGCTCACCGTCTGTAGAAGAGAGAGGCAAGTCATGAAACGCACGAAGCTCGCATCTATCGTGGCGCTCACCGTCGTTATGGGGATCGTCTCAGTCGCGTCCGCGGAGCCAATCGGCCCTTCGTTCGCTGTGCAGGACATCATTGACGAAACAGGCGCAATTGCCGTCAACGACAAGGTGTTCAGCGATTTCAGCGTTGTCAGCCCCAACGCAGAGAACGAAGACTCTGTTGCCCCCAGTGCGGATGAACTCTTCGTCCAGGGCTGGGTCTGGGAAAGCGGTCCGTACGCCGGCGAGGTTGGTCTGCGGTTTGATGGTGGTTGGATGGCCGGATATGAGAAGACCGCTGCCAGCACGATAAAGTTTCGTGTTCAGGCGGACGACCCGTATCTGATCTCGGACAACACGTTGTACACCACCGCCTTTGACGCCATCCTTGGCGGCAGCGCTGGCGTAACCGAGAGCGTCTACCACGATGAGCCGGTGGCTGGGGTCGAGCGCTTTGAAGGCAAGTCGATCTACACCTATTCCGACACCGGGGCTGAGAAGCAGACAGATCACGTCGATTACGATCCGGCTGACTACGATGACGATATCTGGGTCAGCGTTGGTGTGACGGTTACCGGCGGTAATGACGACGAGGATGCTCACGCCCAGTTGAATGACTTCTACATCACCTTCAGCCAGGTGCCCGAACCGGCGACGATGGCGGTTCTCGGGCTTGGCGGCCTGACGATGCTGCTGCGTCGTAAGCGTCAGTAAGCAAACACAACTATCCTGCTGCAGTGTGCAGGACACCAATCGAGAAGCCCCGCCTCTAAAAGGCGGGGCTTTTTCGTGGGGGACCGGGGATTGCTCGTGCGCTTGGCCACGCTGCGTTTCTTCCTGTGGCGAATCCTGTGGCCCGAGGTCCGCTTTGACGGCCGACTCCGGGACGAATACAATTCCGCCTGTTCGGCAGGAAAGGACCCCGCGTGAAGGCTGTCACCCCGAGGCAATTGGATGTCTATCGCACGGCGCTGCCCATGCGCTCTTTCGAGCACGCCGCCGCCTCGCGAAACCTCGCCGAAGCGATCGTCGTGCGCGTGACGTTCGAGGACGGCAGCGAGGGTTGGGGCGAAACGCTGCCGCGCCCCTACGTCACCGGCGAAACGCTGGACACCGTGGTGGCCGACCTCGCCGAGACGCTTTGGCCCGCGATGGCCGCCCGCCCGTTGTCTGCTGCCGAGTTGACCGAGTTGCCCGCGCGCGACGCCACCGGCCGATGTCTCAACGCGGCGCTGTGCGCCGTCGAGTTGGCCTGTCAGGACGGCCTGCTGCGCAGGGACCCCTCTTCGCGTCGGCTGCCCATTCGCCAGAGAGTCTCGGCGGTGCTGGGCTCGCGCGACCCGGCGAAGACAGCCCGGCGACTGTGCCTGTTCCGTCTGGGAGGCCTGCGGGACGTGAAGCTCAAGCTCGCCTTGGGCGAGTCGACCGACCGTGCGAACCTGCGGGTCGTGCACAAGCGGCTGGCGCGATGCCTGCGAAGCGGGCGGTGCTCGCTGCGGGTGGACGTCAATGGTGGCTGGGATATCGACGAGGTGCCCGGGCGCATCGAGGAGCTGATTCCGTATGGCGTATCGGCCGTCGAACAGCCGGTGTACTGCAGCGCCGCGGAGCTGGCGGAGCTGGCGGGGCGATGCCCGCTGCCCTTGATCGCCGATGAAAGCCTGCTCACCGACGCCGACGCCCACGCGCTGCTGTCGGCCGGTGCGAAAGTGCGTTGGAATCTCCGTCTCTCCAAAAACGGCGGCCTCTCGCGAACCTGCCGCCTGGCGAAGCTCGCCGGTGAGCACAGCATCCCGGTCGTGGTCGGGTGCATGGTCGGCGAGAGCGGCATCCTGTCGGCCGCCCAACGAAGACTGCTGCAGCGGAACCCGGGCGTGGCCTTCGTCGAGGGCAACTTCGGACGGTTCCTGCTGCGGGACGACCTGACCCGTCGCTCGCCGCGATTCGGCTGGCGGGGCAAGCTCAGGCCTCTCACCGAGCCGGGACTGGGAGTGAAGGTGGACCTCGCCAAACTCCGCGAGTATGGTGAGCTGCTCATGAGCCGTGCATGAAACGGGTCCCTCTGTCCGACCCGGCTCCACGAAAGGACGACGTGGATGAAACGCATTCTGCTGTGCATGCTGGCGGGGCTTTGTGGGGGCTGTCCCGACGGGGGCGACCCGCCCGCCGGCCCGGACGTGACGCACCAGCCCTTCCGGGCCCCGGTGGCGGTGGTTTCTTCCGATGTCATGCTCCTGACCGACACTCCTCCGCCGAGGGTGGTGCGGATCCGCCTGTATTCCCCCGCGGGCCCTGCCGCACCGAACGAGGTCGCCCATCCGCTGGTGTTGGTCTCGCCGGACGCGGGCCGATCGGCCCGGCAGTACGCTTGGCTGGGCAAGCATCTCGCCAGCCAAGGGTACCTGTGTGTGGTGATCGAGCATGGCGAGGTCCGGGAGGGCGCCTCGGCCCGACGGCAACGCGCGGGCGAACTGTCCTTCGTGTTGGATCGTCTCTCCAGCCGGGATTTCCCGGCCATGCTGAAGATCGCCCCGGACTCCGACCGCGTTGCCGTCGTCGGACATGGGGCGGGCGCGGAGACGGCGCTGCTGGCAGCGGGGCTCGCACCGGACGCGAACGAGCCGGGCGAGATGTTGGTCGATCGTCGCCTGGACGCGGTGGTTGCCCTGGATCCGCCGCCGTCGGGCGCGGGCGGGTTCAGCGAAGAGAGTTTCGCCTCGGTGTCCGGCCCGTCCTTGCTGATCGACGCGAAAAGGCAGCAAGATGCGAACGTTTCATCGGCCGCCTTCGAGGCCCTGCCGGAGGGGTTGGCGTTTCATCTGGTCGTTCCCGCTCCCGGCGGGGATGCGTTCCTCAGTCCGCCGGGCTCCCAGCGGCAGGAGCGCAGCCCGATTCACCTGCTCTGGGTGGGGCAGACGGTGACGGCCTTCCTGGACGCCAGCCTGCGGCAGGACCGCGAAGCGCTGCGTTGGCTGATGGATCGCCGCATCGAGACGTTCTCCCGGGGGGCGTGCCGGATCCGCCATCGATAGCGCACCGCGACAGGGCGCATCCGTTGCGCCTACAATGTCCTGACGTGCACTCGGACCTTCGTTGGGAGAACGCCATGAACACGCGAAAGCTTACCGCGATCGATGTCGGCCTGCTCGTAATTCGCCTGGGGCTGGGAGTCATGTTCATCATGCACGGCTGGCCGAAAATGATGGGCGGCCCGGAGAAGTGGGCTGGTATCGGCGGGGCGATGGGGGCTCTCGGAATCACCTTCGCCCCGGCGTTCTGGGGTTTCATGGCGGCGTTCGCCGAGCTCATCGGCGGGGCCATGCTCATCGTCGGCCTGCTGGTACGACCGTTCGCGGCGATGATGTTCTTCACCATGTTCGTCGCTGCCGTCATGCACATCACCGGCGAGCACGGGTTCTACAAGTGGGCCTGGCCGGTCGAGGTGGGTGTGGCGTTCCTGGGATTGACCATCGCCGGGGGCGGCCGACTCGCACTTGGGGCGACACTCGCTCCCTTCAAAGACCACTGGTTCCGATAGGTCCATGACCGTCGACTCGTCCATCCCAACATCGGCTGGGACCGAGCCGACTGACCGAGCGCCGCACGCGGTCTCGGGCGGTGACATCGTCCGCGCGCTGCGCCTGCCGTTCTGCGCCGCCGGCGCGCTGCCCTACCTGGCCGGGGCGTTTGTCGCTGTCGGTTCCACGCGGTGGGACCTCTTCGCGTTGGGCCTGGCCGCTGTCGTGCTGACGCATCTGTCCGCCAATCTCACCAACGACGTTGCCGACGACGCCAACACCGTCGATCGGCAGGACCCGCGATACTTCGGGTTTTTCGGCGGATCGCAGTTGATCCAGGAAGGCCGACTTTCGCGACGGGCGTATCTCGCCGGAGCGGTTGGTTGCGGCGCGGCGGCGGGGGTGGCGGTCGTCCTGGCGGCGTGGCTGAGCGGGGCGTGGGAAGCGGTCGGGTTTTTCGCGGCGATTCTCCTGCTGGGCTGGTCGTACTCCCATCCGCCGCTTCGACTGGCTGGACGGGGCCTGGGTGAGTTGGTCGTCTTTCTGCTGTTCGGCCCGGCGTGTGTGGTGGGCGGTGCGTATCTCCAGCAGGGCGGTTGGCCGGGCGAGGCGGCGTGGTGGGTCGCGGTTCCGATGGGCCTGCTGACCGCGGCGATTCTGGTGGCCAATGAGGTCCCCGACGCTGGGGTGGACGCTGCCGGCGGGAAGCGAACGCTGGTGGTGCGCATCGGAGCGACCCGCGGCTGGTTGCTGCTGGCGGGGGTGCTCGCAGCGGTGTATGCGTCCATCGTTGCGGGGGTGTCTATCGGGGCGATCCGCCCGTGGGGGTTGGCGTCTCTGGGTACGATCCCGCTGGCGGGGGCGGTTGTCGATCGGGTGCGGCGGTACCGAGGCCCGCGTGAGGCGTTTGTCCCGGTTTCCAAGGGGGTCATCGTCTTGCAATTGATCGCGGCGGCCTTGCTGTTGCTGGGGGTGATCCGATGAAGCGCGTGGTGATCCTTGGCGGCGGGTTCGCGGGGCTGTTCGCAGCCCGCATGCTTTCGCGACGGGGCGACGTGGCGGTGACGTTGCTGGACCCGCGCGCCGAGTCGCACTTCCTGCCGATGCTGCCGGACGTGGTCGGGCGGGGCTTCTCGCGGGAGGTGCTGACCTACCCGTTGCGTCGGGCCGCCCGGCGGTGGGGGTTCACCTTCGTCAACGAGGCGGCCAAGGAAATCGACGCGTCCACGGTTCGGTCGGCGTGCGAGTCCCTGTCGTACGATGCACTGATCGTCGCGACCGGGTCCACCACGAACTATCACGGCCAGGAGGAAATCCGCGAGTTGTCCACCCCGCTGGAGTGGTTTCCCCACGCGCTGCGGATTCGCGACGAGGCGACGGACCCGTCGGTCGGAACGATCGTCATCGCCGGGGCCGGGTATACGGGTATCGAGGTCGCCACGAACCTGCGCCGGCTGGCGAACCATCGCAGCCTGACCAGGCGCATCGTGGTGGTGGACCCCGCCGAGGAGATATGTCCCGTGGTTCCCGCGAAGTTTCGGCCTTACGTGGCGGAAACGTGCGAGCGGATGGGCATCGAGGTGCGCCTGGAAACCACCGCCCAGCCGCTCGATGGTCGAACGGTGGAGCTGTCCGACGGGGAGCGCATGGACGGCGCTTCGCTGGTCTGGTCTGCGGGCGTGCGGGGGGGGGACCTGGCCGACCAGCTCGACGCCGAGCAGACGCGCTCCAAACGCCTGGTGGTCGATGAGACCCTCCGGGTGCGGGAGAATGTTTTCGTCGTCGGCGACGCAGCGGCTGTGATGCGCGAAGGCAGCCCTTTGCGCATGGGTGTGCAGTTTTCGATTTCACAGGGCGCCCTGGCGGGGGAAAACGCCGCACGACTCCTGGCCGGGCGACCGCTGGAACCCTATCGGCCGATCGATCTGGGGTACGTTGTACCGATGGCGAACTTCCGCGGCTGTGGTGTGATTCTGGGACTGAGCGTTCGCGGAGTGATCCCCGCGATGATGCACTACGTGATGTGTCTCTACCGCACCTTCGGGCTGGAAGGGCGAGCGTCGCTGCTGGCGTCGTTGCTGCTGCGCGGCGACCTCGATCGCAAAAACCCTTGATAACAAGGCGTTTTATGGTATTATAGCTGTTCCCCATGGGCACCGATTAGGTGTCAGGGCTGCTCTATGACCGCTATGATCAGACGGTTTCTTGCCAGGTTACGAAAGACGATGGTTTCGCTGTTGTGTCCATGCGCTGACGGCTGAGCACCATCGAGTCAACCCATACCGAAGGAGAACGGATGCCCGTTTTCAATGAAAAACAACGCAGGATCGCCGAGAACCTATCGCCCGAGACCGTCCAGTCGGAATGGCAGGATTGGCGATGGCATCTCAAGCACACGATCAAGGACATCGACACGTTCGAGAGCTGTCTGGGGATCGAGTTCGACGCTCAGCAGCGCGGCAAGCTCCAGCAGACGCTCGACACGTTCCCGCTGTCGATCACGCCGTATTACCTGTCCCTGATTGACGCCGAGGACTTCGAGAACGACCCGATCTACCTCCAGTCGTTCCCGTCATGCGAGGAATTGCGTGTCACGCGGGACGACATGGCCGATCCGCTGCACGAGGACCACGACTCGCCCGCGCCGGGGTTGACGCACCGCTACCCCGACCGCGTGCTGTTTCACGTGTCCAACGTCTGCAGCATGTACTGCCGCCACTGCACGCGGAAGCGCAAGGTGGGCGACGTGGATTCCATCCCCTCTCGCGAGGATCTTGAGGCGGGCCTGGAGTACATCCGCAACACGCCGGCCGTCCGCGACGTACTGCTCTCCGGGGGCGATCCGTTCCTGCTGAGCAACGATCAGCTCGATTGGCTGTTGACGAAGCTGGACGAAATCGAGCACGTCGAGGTGGTCCGCATCGGGACGCGCACACCGGTGGTCCTGCCATACCGTATCACCGACGAGCTGGTGGAAATGCTCCAGAAGCATCAGCCGCTGTGGATCAACACGCATTTCAACCATCCCCGCGAGATCACTCCGACCAGTCGGTCGGCGCTGGCCAAACTGGCCAATGGCGGGTTCCCGCTGGGCAATCAGACTGTGCTGCTGGCCGGCGTGAACGACTGCCCCCGCATCATGAAGGCGCTGGTGCATAAGCTGGTGGCCAATCGCGTTCGCCCGTACTACATCTACCAGTGCGACCTTTCCGAAGGTCTGTCTCACTTCCGCACGCCGGTGGGCAAGGGCATCGAGATCATGGAATCGCTCATCGGGCATACCAGTGGGTTCGCCGTGCCGACCTACGTGATCGACGCACCGGGCGGAGGCGGGAAGATCCCCGTTATGCCCAACTATCTCATTTCGTGGTCCACCAACAAGGTCGTCCTGCGGAACTACGAGGGCGTCATCACCACCTACAAGGAGCCCGACTCTTACGAGCAGTACTTCTGCGACCGGAACTGCGAGGAGTGCAACCTGCAGTTGAAGCTCGAAGACGCCGACGAGCACAACGTCGTGGGCATCACGCGGCTGATGGACAACATCCACGAGGCGATCGCCCTGGTCCCGCAGGACAACGAGCGGCTGGAACGTCGCGGCGAAATGGAAGAGGACGTTGGTGAACTGGAAGTGGACACGCCCAAGCCGGACGCCGAAAGCGAGGAGGTCGCTTCGTGAGTCTTCGGACGCTGTTGGCTGGACATATCGTATGGTTCGCGGTGGTGGGAGTTGCGCTGTCGGCGGTGCTGGTCGGCTGTGAGGACCCCGCCGAGGAGGGCACGCTGCGGGTGGCGCTGACGGGGCAGTATCCGCCCTTCAGCACCTACGACACCGAAGGCGATCTGGTGGGCGTGGACGTCGAAGTCGCCCGCGCAATCGCCCAACACATGGGACGCGAGGTCCGGTTCCGACCCACCGCCTGGCCGGACATCCTGCCCGGACTGATGGGCGGCAAGTACGACGTGATCATCGGTTCGATGGCCGTCACGCCCGAGAGGCTCAAGGCCGTCAACTTCTCGCAGCCTTACTATGTCTCGGGCGCCCAGTTGTTCATCCACGAGAAGTACGTCGAAGAAATTCAGGGCATCGAGGACTGTGCAGGTAAGGCGCTGGGGGTTGCCGAGGGCGAGACCTATCATCACTACCTCCAGCAGAACCATCCGGAGGTTTCGGTCCGCGCGTTGGGCGGCGCGCCGGAGATTTTTGCCCAGGTCGAGGGCGGCGGGCTGGTGGGCTTCGTCACCGATCGACTGGTGGGAACCTACCAGATCGGCCAGGCCGGCAAGCCGTTCGTGCCCGCCGGCGGGTTGCTGTACGCCGAGCGGATCGCGATTCCTGTCCGCAAGGACCGCCCCGAGTTGCTCGCGCGGGTCAACCGGGCCCTGACGAAGATGAAGGAGTCAGGCCAGTTGCAGGAGATTCTGGACAAGTGGTTCGGTGAGGGGATGGCGACCACGGACATGGAGCAATAACCGCACCGAAGGGCCCGATGACCATGCACCCCTCTCTCTCGCCTGACAAGGAAGGCCTGCCCCGCCCGATGACGCCGGACACGCCGCCGGAGCCCGTACCTGAGCCCCCGCGTTCTTCCCGCTGGATCGGTTGGGGGAAGGTGGCAGGGTGGTTCATCGGTGTGATGCTCCTGGCGTGGCTGGCCATGCCCGCGGCCTCGCAGCCAAGCGCGGCGGACGCCAACGCCCCGGCGGTATCGGCCGTCGATCCCTGTCAGCCGGCAATGGTTGCCGACACCAACACGCCGGCGTCCCCGTCGTCGTCCCCCGAGCGGAAAGACACCGCTGCGGTGGCAACCCGCGTCGTGGTCCGGATGCTCGCCAGGGGCTTCGCGGTGACGTTGCTGGCGGCGGTCGTGTCCATCGTGGTGGGGTTCCTGTTGTCGGTGCCCGCCGGCGTGCTGCTGAACCGCGCGCATGGAGCGGCGAAGAACCTGGCACGCCTGGTGGTGGACTTCCTGCGCGGCACGCCGGTGCTGGTGCAACTGTACTTCGTACACTACGCGGTCATGATGCCCCTGGGGGCGTTGCCGATCACCTCGGCGATCTTCACGCTTTCGATCAACGCAGCGGCGTACATGTCCGAGGTGGTCCGCAGCGGGTTGATGAGCGTGGACCCCGGGCAGCAATACGCCGGCCGAGCGCTGGGTCTGTCGCGCTGGCAGGTGTTTCGCCTGGTGGTTTGGCCGCAGGCGTTCCGCATCGCGCTGCCGCCGCTGATGAATTCCATCGTCGCCCTGATCAAGGATACCGCGCTGATCAGCGTGATCGGCGTCTCGGAGGTCGTCCGCAACGCGCGCACGCTCCAGAGCATGACGTTCAAGCCCGGGCGGTACTACCTGATCGTGGCGGTGATGTTCTTCTGCGTGACGTTCCCGCTGATGAAGCTCGCCGGCTGGCTGGAGAAAAAGATCCGCGAGAAGGGATTCGCACGATGATCCGCATCGAAGACCTCGAATACACCTACGAGTCCGGCACGCAGGCGTTGGAGCACGTGAGCGTCGAGTTTCCCCGGGGGACCACCTCCGCCGTCATGGGCGAGAGCGGGTCCGGCAAGACGACGCTTCTGATGTGCCTGGGGCGATTTCTTCAGCCTACCGGTGGGGCGATTACCCTCGATGACGACAACATCTTTGAGATCCCCGAGCAGACCTACCGAAAGCAGGTGGGCATCGTTTTCCAGCGGCTGTACCTGTTTCCGCACATGACGGTTCGCGAGAATATGACCCTCGCGCCGCGGCGGGTGCTGGACGTCCCCGCCCGCCAGGCGCGCACCGAAGCGATGGACGTGCTCGATCGGCTGGGCATCGCCGACCTGGCGGAGAACTACCCTTCGCAGATTTCCGGCGGCCAGGCGCAACGGGCCGCCATTGCCCGCGGGCTGGTGCTCCGTCCGGAGTACATGCTGCTGGACGAGCCCACCAGTGCCCTCGACGCCAACACCACCGACGAGTTCGCCGCGTGGCTGCGCGAGATCCACGAAGAGACCAATTTCATCATCGTCACCCACGATCTGCCTTTTGCCCGGAAAGTCGCCTCCCAGGGGGTATACCTTTCTGATGGGCGCGTGCAGGATACCGGTGAGGTCGAGACCATCATCGGCCACGTGCGATCCGGGCAACTTGTCACGGAGGAGACCGAATGACCCAACAGCAGACCGATCTGGTAACCCACCTGGGCCAATCGAAGATCCAGCATGGCCCGGCGAACGACCGTATCTACCTGATGAAGCTCGACCCGGCCGATGCGGGTACGATCGCAGCCGACCTCGACGCCTTGGCCGAGGAGAGGGACTACTCGAAGATCGTCGCGAAAGTCCCTGCCTCGCAGGCGAAGGTGTTTCTCGATGCCGGCTACGTGCAGGAAGCCATCGCGAAGGGCTTCTACCGCGGCGAGGAGGACGCCTGCTTCCTGGGCAAATTCCTCAAAGACTGGCGGGAAAAGGACGACCGCCGCGAAAAACATGAGGAGGCCATCGCCGTCGCCCAGTCCAAGGCCGACGGGGGTGCCGGCAAGCTGCCCGAGGGGTTCTCGTGGCGCAAGTGCACGCCCGAAGACATCGACGCCATGGCGGCTGTCTATCGCGAGGTGTTCCCCAGCTACCCGTTCCCGATCCACGATACGGACTATCTTCGCGAGACGATGGCCGACAATGTGGTCTACTTCGGCGTGTGGAAGGACGGCAAGCTCGTGGCGCTGTCCAGCAGCGAGGAAGACCGCGAGGCGAAGAATACCGAGATGACCGATTTCGCCACGCTTCCCGACGCCCGGGGCCACGGGGTGGCCGTGTTCCTCCTGGCACGGATGGAGGAAGACGCGCCGACGCGCGGTATCGTGACGGCCTACACGATCGCGCGCAGCGAGTCGTTCGGAATGAACATCACCTTCGGGAAGATGAACTACACGTTCGGAGGTCGGCTGTTGAACAATACGCAGATCTCGGGCGGCTTTGAGAGCATGAACATCTGGTACAAGCCCCTGAAGTAAGAACCGCCCGGGCGAGGAGTCAGGCGGTCTTCTGGTTCTGCTGGAGTTCCTGGTCCAACTCCTCCTCGTCCGGCACGCGCGGGGTGGTCATCGCCATCACCAGAAACACCACCGCCGCGGCGATCATCCCCGCGTCGAACGAGTTGTTGGCGCTGAGACCGATGTCCTTTCCGGCGAAATAGCCGATCGGAAGGACGAACCCGAAACAGAAAATGGCATGCATAAATCGTCTCATCGTCGTTGCCTCAGCGGACTTCCAAGCTTGGTCGACATTCTCGTCGATCCGGTGCGTGTAGGAAACGTAAGATACGCATGGTCGCCGGGCCGGATTCGTTCCGCCGATCGGCCCGGTGTTTCCAAGCCCGCGCATTACCCGGTATCGGGCATTTCGGGGCGTCTCTCAAGCAGTGCCCGCGCCTTGGCGATTGTCGGGCGGCCTCTTGAGCGATATACTCACCGATTCACTGAGATCGTTTGATTCCCCGGAGGTGCCGCCGTGAGAGCAGCCTTTCTGACCGATATTCGCCAGGTGAAGGTCAAGCAGACCGCCCCGCCGACCATTCAACAGCCCACCGATGTGCTCCTTCGCGTGCGCAAGGTGGGCGTCTGTGGGAGCGACACGCACTATTTCCGCACCGGACGCATCGGCGACCAGGTGGTGGAGTTCCCCTTCACCATCGGCCATGAGTGCGTCGCCACGGTCGAGGCGGTGGGCTCGGGGGTGAAGAATCTGCAGGTCGGCCGGCGCGTCGCCGTCGACCCGCTGCGATGGTGCAACGAGTGCGACCAGTGCCTCGCCGGGCGATTCCACACCTGCCGCAACCAGCAGTTCCTGGGCTGTCCCGGGCAGGCGGCGGGCTGCATGGCCGATTATACCGTCATGCCCGAGCAGAGCTGCTACGTCCTGCCCGACGGGGTCAGCGACGACCAGGCGGTGCTCGTCGAGCCGTTCGCCATCGCGCTGTGGGCGACGAAGCTCGCGGGCGACCTGTCCGGTAAGACGGTGGGCATCCTCGGGGCCGGTCCCATCGGTCTGTGCGTCTCGGAGGCCTGCCGAGCCGCCGGGGCCGAGACGGTCTACATGACCGAGATCCGCGATGACCGCATCGAGAAGGCCAAGGCGTTCAAACCCGACTGGATCGGCAACCCCCATCACTGCGACGTGGTGGCCGAGATCGTTCAGCGCCAGCCGCTCAAGCTGGACTGCGTCTTCGAGTGTGCCGGCGAGCAGGTAACGCTCGATCAGGGGCTGGACATGATCAAGCCCGGCGGCAAGCTGCTGATCGTGGGCATCCCGGAAGTGGACCGGGTGAGCTTCCGCATGGACACGATGCGGCGCAACGAGATCACCGTTCAGCCGGTGCGTCGGCAGAACGAATGCACCGACGAGGCCATCGAACTTGTCCGCTCGGGCAAGGTGAATCTCGATCCGATGGTGACCCACCATTACCCGCTCGAGGCGGCCCAGCGGGCGTATCAGATCGTGGCCGATTACGACGACGGGGCGGTCAAGGTCATCATCGAGGTGAGTTGACGATTCGCCCTGTCGCGAAATCACGCCCGGTTGCCCCGGTAGGTCTGTCCGCGTGTGGGGTTTAGAGTAGTCGGATGGTTTTCAGTTCACACCTGTTCCTGTTTTACTTCCTGCCGGCGGCGCTGGTGCTGTACTACCTCATGCCCCGCCGCGGGAAGCACCTTGCGCTGACGGTGCTCAGCTACATCTTTTATGGCTGGGCGAATCCGCTGTTCATGGTGCTGATGTGGACCTCCACGATCATCGACTACCTCTGCGGGCTGGTGATGTCCCGCCAACTGGGGCGATCGTGGAATGAACCCATCGAGTCGCTGACGGTCGGCGGGCCTCGCTCGCGCAGCCAGAAGCTCGCGCTGGTGATCTCGATCGTCACCAACCTCTCGCTGCTGGGCGTGTTCAAGTACTTCAACTTCGGGCTGGACAGCTGGAACATGCTGGTCGAATCGCTCGGGGCCGATGGATTGGGCTGGCGGAACTTCCTGCGCATCACGCTGCCGCTGGGGATCAGCTTCTACACGTTCCAGTCGATGAGCTACAGCATCGACGTCTACCGCGGCGACGCCAAGGCCATCCGCAACATCGTGGATTTCGCCTGCTACGTGGCGATGTTCCCGCAACTGGTCGCCGGCCCGATCATCCGCTTCCAGGAAGTGGACGATCAACTCCGCAGCCGAACCATTACTTACGAGAAGTTCGCCCGGGGGGCGGCCTTCATCTGCCTGGGGCTGGCCAAGAAGGTCCTGCTGGCCAACCCGTGCGGGAAGGTGGCGGACATGGCCTTCGACGCCGGATCCGTTCACACGCTCGACGCCTGGATGGGCGTGCTGGGTTATTCCTTCCAGATCTACTTCGACTTCAGCGCATACTCGGACATGGCCATCGGCCTGGGGCTTATTCTGGGGTTCGTATTTCCCAAGAACTTCGACTCGCCCTACATCGCCAAGAGCATCACGGAGTTCTGGCGGCGGTGGCACATTTCGCTGAGCACGTGGCTGAAAGATTACCTCTACATCCCCCTGGGCGGGAACCGTCACGGCCAAGCGCGCACCTACGCCAACCTCGCGATGGTGATGCTGCTGGGGGGGTTATGGCATGGGGCGAGCTGGAACTTCGTGATCTGGGGGGGCATCCACGGGGGGATGCTCGCCTTCGAACGCATGCAGGGCAAAACCAGCCCGTACCGTCGCCTGCCCGGTGCGGTTCGCACGGCGATTACCTTCGTGATCGTGCTGTTCACGTGGGTGTTCTTCCGCGCGACGGACCTGACCCACGCGACGACGTACATCGCCGGCATGTTGGGCCTATCGACTACCCAGGGCGGGGCGGGCCTGGTCGGCGGGGTGATCTATCAGCCTTACTACCTGGCGATGATGGCGATCGCCGCGATCGTGGTCTGGCGTTGCCCCCAGACGTGGGACTTCACCCGCAAGCTCACGCTGCCGCGCGTTGCGATGATGCTGTGCCTGCTGTGGGTGTCGATCATCGCCCTGACGACGCAGGCGTACAACCCGTTCATTTACTTCATATTCTGACCGGAGCCCCGTGAGCGAAGAGCGAAACAAGCTGACCCGCGAGGACATCGCGAAGATCGAGATCGGCCACACCGACGTCTCGCCGGCGGTGGCGTGGGTGCTCATTCTGGCGCTGCTGGTGACGCTCTTCGCCGTGCCCGCCATCCAGCACACCTGGGAGATCCGCCAGGGGCTCATCGGGGCGCGTCCCTCGCCGGTTCCGCAGTGTTACGAGATCTTCGGCAAGCTGGATGAACCGTTCGCGGTGGCCGGCGAGTCGGATGAGCCGTTCCCGTGGAACATCATACGCGGCAACAGCGTGCTGCTTCGTGAGATCAACCGTTACGAGGACACGCTCGAGGAGGAATCGCTCCTGCAGCGATGGCTCCTTCCGCCCGCACAGGCCGGCCTCGTGCAGTTCGGCGGGGCGGGCAACGAGCAGGCCTACGTCGGGGTTGACGGCTGGCTGTTCTATCGGCCGAGCATCGATCATCTGATCGGCCCGGGGTTCCTCGATCCGGATCGTCTCGCCGCCCGGGCCGCCGGCGGGGACGAATGGCAGCCGGCGCCTCAGCCCGACCCGCGCAGGGCGATTCTGCAGTTCCGCGACCAACTCGCCGGCCGGGGCATCGAGCTGGTGATCGTGCCCGCCCCGGTCAAGCCGGGCATCCACCCCGACGCATTCTCGTCCCGCTACCAGGGCGAGCGACGGGTGGTACGCAATCCGTCGTTCTCGCGATTCATCCGACAGCTGCGCGACGCGAACGTCCACGTGTTCGACCCGGCCGAGAGGCTCGCCGCCGCCCGCGACGCCCACGGCCCGCAGTACCTCAAGACCGATACGCACTGGCGACCCGACGCGATGGAACGCATTGCACGGGAGCTGGCCGACTGGCTCATCGAGCGCAGGCTCGTTAAAGGCTCCGGCCGGATGGGCTACACCCGCCAGGCCCAAAAGGTCTCCAACGTTGGGGACATCGCACGCATGCTGAACCTGCCCGAGGGTCAAACGCTCTTCGGGCCCGAGGAAGTCACGATCCATCCGGTGTTCAACCGGGCGGCCGAGGCGTGGGTCCCTGCCGACGACGCGAGTGTGCTGCTGCTGGGCGATTCGTTCAGCAATATCTACTCGCTGGAGGAGATGGGTTGGGGGTTCGCCGCCGGGTTCGCCGAGCAACTGGCGTTTTCCCTCCAACGTCCCGTGGACCGCATTGTCCGTAACGATGACGGCGCCCACGCCACGCGCAGGCTGCTGAGCCAGGAACTGCGACGCGGAAACGACCGGCTCGCCGGTAAGACGGTGGTCGTCTGGCAGTTTGCCGCCCGCGAGCTGTCCGTGGGCGACTGGCAGCTGATGGACATGCGGATGGGCGAGGCGAGGGAGAGCGAGTTTCTTGCTCCCCAACCTGGGGCGACGAAGGTCGTCAGCGGCGTGATTCGGCAGATCACCCGACCGGCCAGGCCGCCACGAACGTACAATGAAGCCGTCACGATCTACCTGGACGACCTGCAGGACGCCAACGGCCAACCGATCCCCGACAAGCGGTTGAAGGTGGCTGTCTGGGGTCTGCTGGATAACGAATGGACGCCCGCTGCCCGCCTGCCGGAAGGACGGAGAATTACGGTCAGGCTGGTGACGATGGATGCCGCCGGCAAGGAAGGTGTCCGACGCAAGGACGTTGCCGATTTTCTGCTGGAGCAGGAGCCCGCCTGGTGGGGCGAGCTGGTGAGCGAGCCGTCCGCCGGGGACGATCGCCCGGTCGCCGACGACCCGCTTTGGCGCGTGGGCGTGTTGGTCTGCCTGGTGGCGGCGGGACTGATCGGCGTGATCTGCATCCAGCTTGCACGGGGGACGCGGCAGGCGAGGCGCAGCGGCGAAGGAGGGCCCGCCCCGGCGACGAATAAACCTTTACCCACGGAGAGTGACATATGAAACGCACCGGACTGTGGACCATCGTGATGACGCTTCTGCTGTCGCTGGTGTGCATGGCAGCCGACGCGAATGACAAGAGCAGGGAGTCCGGACAATCCGACGATTCGCCTGACAAGCTCCGTGCCTCCAAGGCAGAGATGTTCCGCGAGGTCTGCGGGAAGCTCTACAAAATGGCCGACGCGGATGAAGCCGGGGCCGTGGTCGCCGAGGACAACTGGATCTTCCTGCCCAACGAGCTGCGGCACCTCAGCGTGGGTGCGTTCTGGGGCGAGCAGGCGGCGAAAGTCTCCCGGGCAACCCGCCCATCGCACGCCGACCCGCTGGAAGCGATCGTACACTACCATCAGCAGATGAAGGCACGGGGCATCGACCTGCTCGTGGTGCCGGTTCCGCCCAAGGCGATCGTCTACGCCGACAAGATCCACGGCATCGAGACCGACGCCAACGGGCTTCCCCCGCGGCTGGACCTGGCCCACCAGGCGTTCTACAAGCTGTTGCGGTCCAAGGGCGTGGACGTGCTGGACCTCACCGACACGCTCATCAAGGCCCGGACGTACACAGCCCCCAAGGACAAGTCAAAAGCCGATCCGCTGCTGGGCGGGAAACCCGTGGACACCTACTGTCGCACCGACACGCACTTCACGCCGGCGGCCTGCGAGATCTTCGCCCGCGCGATCAATCGCCACGTGAAGGACCGCCCCTGGTATGCGAAGCTCGATCGCCCGCTGGTCGACAAGCTCACCACGCAGATGCGGACGGTGACCATTCGCGGCAACCTGCTCCAGGCGGCTGCCAAGGTGACCAAGGACCAGGCGGCGCTCAAACCGGAGGAACTCACCGCCCGTTTCGTCGGGCTGGCCGAGGGCGATTCGCTGTCAGCCGTCCCCGATGAACCGAAGGCCCCGATCACTCTCATGGGCGACAGCCACACGATGTTCTTCCGCACCGGTGGGGATATGTTCGCCAAGGGCGCGGGGTTGGCCGATCAACTGATGAAGGAGATGGGCAGCAAGCTGGACGTGATCTCCAACAAGGGCTCGGGCGCCCGGACCGTTCGCATCCGCTTCTACCGTGCCGCCAAGGACGCCGAGTACCACACCGCCAAGAAGCTCGTGATCTGGTGTTTTTCTGCGCGAGAGTTCACCGAAGCCACCGCGTGGGGCAAGATTCCCGTACCGGGCAAGTAGCCCCGTATCTCATTGAGACCAGCGCACAGAACGGGCCCGACAGCCTGCGCCGCCGGGCCCGCGGGTTGCGCTATTTCGAGTCGGTGTCGGACTCGTATTTGATGTTCTTCTTGGCGGCCTGTTTGCGAAGCCCCTCGATGACCTTCTCGTCGAAGCCCCTCTTCGCCTTGCCGTCCTTGATGAGCTTGGCCCGCTCTGCCTTGATGTACTCGTCCCGTTTCTCGGTGAGGTTGCGGACCTCCGCCAGGAGCTGCTTCCGCTGGGCCTGCTGTTTGGCGATGTAGGCTTTCTGTTCCTTGAGGTCCATCTTCTGCATTTCCTTGGGGAGCTGGTCGTTCTTGAGCTTTTCCAGATCCACCTTCCCGTCGGTCACCGCCTGGACGAGGTCCTGGGTGGCTACGCGTCCGGTGAGCAACGAGTTGCGGGCACGCTCCGCCCCGGCAGGGGTTGCTTTTCCGCCCAACCCCCCGGAGGCAGTATTCAGCTTTGTCGCCTTGGACTGCTCGGCGGTGGTTCCGTACACCACAGCCGTCCCGGTGAGATCCGAGTTGAGCTTGGCGAGCTTCTTGTCGAACGGTGTGTCGATCACCTGCACATCACCGCTTTGCCCGATGGCGTAGAACTCACCCTCGGCGGCCCGGGCGATCTCCTTCCAGACCTTGCCCGCCTCGGCATTGTTCCCGCAGAGAATCGTGTTGATGTAGATCCCCTTGGTGATGGCGGCCTTGGCGAGCTTGTCGTAGGTGGGCACGTCTTTGTACTCGTTGTGTGGCGGGTAGTCGCCCACGAGGTAGATGATTCGCAGGACGTGCTTGCCCTTGGACCATTTCACCTTGTTGATCGCGTCGTACAGACCCTGGTTGACGTTCTCGGGCCCGTCGCCGCCGCCGCTCGCCCGGAACTCCTTGAGGTCGGCGTAGACCTGGTCGATGTTGTCGGTCAGGTCGAATACCTTGGTCACGTAGGCATCGCCCTTGTCGCGGTAGGGCACCAGCGCGAGGCGAACCTTGGGCTTGGGCTCTCCCAGGATGATCTGGTTGGTGATGGACCAGATCTTCGCCTTGGCGCCTTCGATGAGACTGCTCATCGAGCCGGTGGTGTCCAGCACGAAGCAGACCTCCACGAGGGGTTGTTTGTCCCGGGCCTTGTTGTTGGGATCGGTATTCTCGCTTTTCCCGGC
This sequence comes from Phycisphaerae bacterium, assembly GCA_046541875.1. Classification (GTDB taxonomy): domain Bacteria; phylum Planctomycetota; class Phycisphaerae; order SM23-33; family SM23-33; genus CAZFPT01. Next base: position 19,309 of record JBKHCL010000029.1, read on the forward strand.
CAGGTTGCCCGGCCAGGCGGCAAGGAGCAGGATTCCCATCGCGACGGCAGCAGCGGCGTGTTTGCGTGTCATGATTCGTCCCTTTCGATTGGGTTGGTGTCCACAATCAGGACGTCTCGGCGGCCGGGGCGTTCGGGAGAAAGTCTCGCCACTCGGGGGATTCTGTGGTGTTATAGAAGAGGTAGTGCTCTGCGCGGAGCGAACAGTCTGACCGAAGGAGTAATTCATGACCATGCGACGATTGGCGATTCTGGGTTTGGTAGTGGCGCTGAGCGCCTCGGCTTTGTGGGCAGGGCGATACGAACAGTACACCGAGGCAGCCGCCAAGAGCGAAGACATGAAACCCGCCGCGGCAACGTTCTTCGGCGGGGACGGTCCGGAGGAGTTCGTCGCTGCCGGGGTACTGGGCGACGGGCGAATCGTGGCATTCGGAAACGCCTGGGGTCCGAAGTTCTCCTCCCCCAAGGAGCCGCTGGTGATGGGCAAGGGCACCCACCGTGGTCTGGAGGCCGTCAAGACCGATCGGAAGGGTCGCAAAGAGCTGCCTCGCGAGAATCCCGACGCAGCGGGGATGATCGTGTTCTATCAGCCGGGCCTGAAGGCCGTCGAGAAGGTCGCCCGTTTCGACTGGGGGGTGGCGAGTCTCTCGACCGGCGCGGTGAGCAAGGACGGAAAGGGGCTGATCCTCACCGGTCGCTGCACCGAGGCGTTCAAGACCGTCGGCAGGCACGCCAAGGTGCAGCGCGGGGTCGACGAGCCCGAAGCGCAGCGGCGCCGCCGGTTCGGGTCGTACAAATACGACGGCGTCGAGGTCAGCGGTGACGTGTTCGTGATGCGCATCGACGTCAAAACCGCCAAGCCCGAGTGGGTCGTGCTCCTGAAGGGGCACCGTCAGCCGGGCGACGAGATTCACCAGGACGCCGAGGGCAACGTCTACGTCGAGATCCACGGCGTCAAGAAGATCTCCGCCGACGGCAAGACCGTGACGACCATCTGGGGCAGCGGGTTCGGGGGCAAGGTTGGTCTGCGGGCGGTCGACCCCAAAACCGGGACGATTTACTGGGGAGGCGATCGAAATACCAACACCGGCCGCGAGCCCTGGCGACAGCCTTACCTGTACAAGATCGGCCCGGACGGGGAGAAGATCTGGACCGCCTGGGCGTGGGACGCCAAGCGCGTCGGCTCGGACAAATACCGCCTCGTGTCCGACTCGGCCGCCCGCGACGGGGCGATCGCCCCCAACGGTGACGTGCTGGTGGCTGGCTGGTCGGACGGCGGGAACAGCGTGTTTACCCGTCAACCGTACGATCTCGACAAGCCCGCGAAGAACAAGGGGCTGGGCATGAGTTCGTGGGGGATGAAGAACGCCAACTCGCTGGCGTACATTCTTCGGCTGGATCCGAAAACGCGCGAGCAGAAGGCCTGGACGCTCTGGCTGTCGTACATTCCGGACGATTTCTCGTCACCGAAGCATCGCAACGCGCCGAACTTTGCGAGCATCAAGGACATCCGGGTGCTGGAGGACGAATCGATCGGCATCGTTGGTGGCGCCGCGACGGGCCTCATCCAGACGCCGCACTCGTTCTGGACCTACCCCCGCGATGGCGGAAAGTTCGGCGGACAGTTCGTGACCGTCCTGGGCCCGAAGCTCAGCCGCATTCGCTATTCGACCTACCTTCCGGGGTGCAAGGACCTCTCGATGGCCGCGACGAAGAAGGGGCTGGTGGTCGCCAGTCGCTCCGACGGTGGTGGCGGGCGCATGGGCAAGACGCCGGGCTCGAAGAACGCCGCCCAACCCACCTTCGGAGGTACGTTTGACGGGCACCTCCTGCTGATCACCGAGTGAGGCGTGAAACGCTCGTTCAGTCGTCTTGACAGGTTCGCCCGCGGGCGATATCGTAGCGAAACCCGTTTGTTTCGCGCTGTATCGCTACGCGCGGGGATCGCGTGAGAATCGACCCGAGCCAGATTCGCTGCCTCTCCCGCTACGGGACGGTGGGCATCGAGTTCGCCCTCTGTTTCGCTCTGCCGGTGCTGGGCGGGATGTGGCTGGACGCCCGCTGGAAGACGACGCCCTGGCTGACGCTGGTGGGGGCGGCGGTCGGGTTCCTGGCGGGCATGCTTCGGCTGGTGCGCATCGCCCGCCAATTGCGCGAAGAAAACGCCGACGAACGCGACGCTGCCGATTGAGGCTGAGTGTCTCCATTGCCCGGAGCGACGACCGCCATGGTGCTGAATTACTTCACGCTGCTGCTTTGGCTGAACATCACCGCACTGGCGGTCGGTCTGCTGGGGGCGTACCCCACCTGGTTGTGGTGGGGGCGTGAGGGGCTTGCCTGCCAGGTGGCAGCGGGGATGATCGTCGGATCGGTCATGCTGTTCAACGCCATGATGCTCATCGGGGCGGCCCTTTCGGGCCCGACGAGACTGGCGTTCGCGTTCTGCCTGGGCAGCGTTCTTCGTGTGGCGGCTGCCTTGGGTCTGGCGTGGGTCGCCCATCACGGCCTGCAGTTGCCCTGGGTGCCCCTGGCCGGCTGGGTGGGTGTGTTCTACATTGTGATGCTTCACGCCGAAGCGTTCTGGCTGGCGAGTGAATTCAAAAGGGATGCCCACCAGGTGGCGTTGGGGCGATTGCCCCGCGACCGTCGATGGGCCTCGATGATCTCAAGGTAATCCTGCGAGGAACCGCGCGTGCCCCTGGCGTCCGGAAACCTGATGGAATACGTCAACGATCACCCCTGGCCGGGGTGCACAGCCGAATTGTTCGGGCTGCCGGTGACGTGGATGTCCAGCGGGATCGCGACGATGATCCTCGTGTCCGTGATCGTCGCGGCCGGGGTGCTGGTGATCATGCGACGCCGTCGACCCAGCCCGGGTGACGTCCCTTCCGGCGGATACAACCTGCTCGAAACACTGGTGGTGTTCGTGCGGGACATCATCGCCAAACCCGCCCTGCACGACAAAGCCGACGCCTTCCTCCCGTTCCTGCTGACCATGTTCGTGTTCATCCTGAGCATGAACCTCTCGGGCCTGCTTCCGCTGGCGGGGCTCAGTCCGGTGTTGGGCATCCCCATCGGAACCACGCCGACGGGCATCCTAGCGGTCTGTGCAGCCTTGGCGTCGATCACGCTGATGACGATCATCGGCGTTGGGCTCTTCAAGACCGCTCAGCGCCGGCGGCAGAGCCATGGCATGCCGATCTGGCTGGCGGTTCCGCTCTCGCCGCTGCTGTACGTCTGGTCGCTGAGCCCGGAGATCGAAGGCGTCACGGGCTGGTTCATCCGCCCGTTCCTGATGGTGCTGGAGCTCACCGGCGCGGTGGCCAAGTGCTTCGCGCTGGTGATTCGTATGTTCGCGAACATGATGGCCGGTCACGTGCTGCTGGCGGTGATGATGATATTCATCGTTGAGGGCATCGAGAGCTGGATGGTGGACCTCACCGGCAACATCGCCAGCCTCGCCCCGGTGGCGGTGTGCATCGTCGCCAGCGTGCTGATCGACCTGCTGGAACTGATGGTCGCCGGCCTGCAGGCGTACATCTTCACGTTCCTCACGGCGATCTTCCTTGGTCTGTACGTCGAGCCGGCCTGAGGACGGTCGCTTGTGGCAGGGGCGTGTTGCCCGTGCTCGCCGGCGGGAAACCGTCAGACGGAACGGTTTGTGGAAAGAGAACAACGACATGGGTTGGAAGCCCATGCCAGGTCGGCAGGATTTGTGCCCACACGCCAGTGAGTGTGCTGTACAATACCCGACTTTGCAGCCCGGGCTTGCATGAACCAAAACACGCGGATTCTTCTGGAGACTTCCCATGCGTATGACAGTTCTGTTGTTGGCGATCGCGACGGTCATTGCCTTTGCCGCCGTCCCGGCGAGTGCCCAGGAGGGCAACGAACCCTCGCCCACCGCCGATGAGAAGGTGCAAGGCTACCCCGAAGCAATTGCCGTTGTCGGTGCGTGCATCGGTGCGGCGGTGGCTGCCCTGGGGGGCGGGTTGGCGGTCGCGAACATCGGCGGTAAGTGCATCGAGTCGATGGCGCGTCAGCCCGAAGCGGCCGGCGCGATGTTCGCCCCGATGATCATCACGGCCGCCATGGTCGAGGGTGGCATGCTGTTCGCCATCCTGGTCTGCCTGCTGAAGTCCTAGCAACGCAACGTCCGGGCAGCGGGGACGACGTTCCTCGCGCCCGGCCGGCGGAGTGACTTCCATGCATCGGATCGGTCTTCAATCAGTCGTTGTGATGTCCTTCCTTGCGCTGCCTGTCTGCGCGCAGGCGGCGGGCGACAGCGGCGTGAACCCGGGCAATCTCGGGCAGGCGATTGCGACGATCATCATCTTCCTGCTTCTGCTGGTGGTTCTCGGCAAGTGGGCGTGGAAACCGATCGTCGCTCAGCTTCAGCAGCGCGAACAGGCGATCGCCGCGAGCATCGAGCGCGCCGAGAAACGCGAGATCGACGCCCAGACGCTCATCAGCGACTACGAGGCCCGCATGGAGCAGGTGCAGATCGAGGCGAGGGAGCTGCTCGAGAAGACCCGCAAGGAATCCGCCCGGACACGAGACGAGATGATCGAAACCGCCCGGCAGGAGGCGGCCGAGTCCGTCAAGAGCGCCCAGGAGTCCATCGACCAGGCCCGTCGCGAAGCCATGCGCGACCTATACGACGAGACCGCCCGCCTGGCTGCCGACATCGCCGGCCAGGTCATCCAGAAAGGCCTCTCGGAAGAAGAACATCAGCGACTGGTGCAGGAATCGCTGCAGCAGATCGGCCAACAGGCGGGAGATGACTCGCGATGAACGCCCCCGCCCCGCACGTCGAAAGCGTGATGGACCCCCGGGAGCTGTCCCTGGCGAACGTCTACGCCGAGGCGCTGCTGGGGCTCCTGCCCGAGACCGACCAGGCCGAGACCGTCGCCGACCAGCTCGATGAGCTTGCTCGGATGGTTCGCGATGTCGACGGCTTCGCGGATTTGCTGGCGGGGGTTGCAATGGACAACGAGCAGCGGGCCGCCATGGTTCGCCGGATCTTCGAGGGGCGCGTCCACGAGACGCTCATGGATTTTCTCGGCGTGCTTGCACGGAATGACCGCCTCGTTCTGTTGCCCGGTGTGGCCCGCCGGTTCCGCAAGCTTCTCTGGAAGCGGGAGGGCGTTGTCGAGGTTCTGCTCACCACGGCCGTCGCGATGGAAGACGACGAATTGACCGCTCTGAAGGAGACCCTCGCCGAGGCGTTGGACGCCACGGTGGTGGTGCGGCCGCGCGTGGATCCATCGCTGATCGGCGGCGCCCGGGTGCAGGTGGGCGATAAGGTCTTCGACGCGTCGGTCGCCCGCAATCTCCGTCTGCTGCGAACCGCCCTGGTCCAGCGGGGAATGCAACGAATGGAAAACACCTCAGCCGAGAACAGGCTGAGCGAGGATGAGAACGAATGAAGTTCAAAGCCGACGAAATCACCAGCGTCATCCGCGAGGAGATCGCCAACTATCGCAGCCAAATGGACGTTTCGCAGGTGGGACGCGTGCTGGAGGTGGGCGACGGGATCGCCCAGGTGTACGGCCTCTCGGGTGCGATGGCCGGCGAGATGCTCTCCTTCGAGGGTGGGCAGCTGGGGCAGGTGTTCAATCTCGAAGAGAGCTCCATCGGCGCGGTGATCTACGGCTCGTGCGAATCGATCAAGGCCGGCGACACGGTCAAGGCGACGGGGAGGCTGCTGGATGTGCCCGTGGGCGATGGCATGCTCGGGCGCGTGGTGGACCCGCTGGGGCGCCCGTTGGACGGAAAGGGCGAGCTGCACTGCTCGGTCCGTCGACCTGTGGAGCTGATCGCTCCGGGAATCGCCGAGCGCCAGCCGGTAACCGAGCCCCTGGCGACGGGCATCAAGGCGATCGACGCGATGATTCCCATCGGCCGGGGACAGCGCGAGCTGATCATCGGAGACCGCAAGACCGGCAAGACCGCCATCACCATCGACGCGATCATTAATCAGCAGGACAGCGGCGTCATCTGCGTGTATGTCGCCATCGGTCAGAAGGAATCGACCGTCGCCGGCACGGTGGAAACGCTCCGCCGGCACGGCGCGCTGGACCACACCGTGGTGGTTACCGCCGCCAGCAGCGACGCCGCCCCGATGCAGTACATCGCCCCGTACTCGGGCTGTTCGATCGCCGAGTATTTCATGTATACTCAGGGCAAGCACACGCTGGTGGTGTACGACGACCTCACCAAGCAGGCCGCCGCCTACCGCCAGATCTCGCTGCTGCTGCGTCGCCCGCCCGGCCGAGAGGCGTACCCCGGCGACGTGTTCTACCTCCACAGCCGACTGCTGGAGCGTGCCTGCAAGCTCTCCGAGAGCTACGTGATCGCCCCGAGTTCCACGCCCGAAGATGCCGAGGACGTCCAGGGCGTCGACGGGGAAACCTACCACGGGCCGATCGGCCTGTCCGAGGCCCACCAAGCGATGGACCAGCGCGACGATAGGAACGACCTGCGTCTGCACACGCTGCCCAAATCGGGCGGGTCGATGACGGCGTTGCCCATCTGTGAGACGCAGGAGGGCGAGGTCTCCTCGTACATCCCGACGAATCTGATCGGCATTACCGACGGGCAGATCTATCTCGAACCGGCGCTGTTCTTCGCGGGTGTTCGCCCGGCGGTCAACGTGGGCATCTCCGTCAGCCGAGTGGGCTACAAGGCGGCGATTCCGGCGATCAAGAAGGTCGCTTCTTCGCTTCGGCTGGACCTGGCGGCCTATCGGGAGCTCGAGTCTTTCGCCCAACTGGGGATGGACCTGGACACCGCCAGCCAGCAGCGCCTGGACCGGGGCGAGAGGCTGGTGCAACTGCTCGTTCAGCCGCAGTACCGACCGATGAGCTTCATCGACCAGGCGATCAGCATTTTTGCCGGGGTCAACGGTCATCTCGATTCGCTGGCCCCGAAGGAGATTCACGAGTTCGAAGCGGGCCTGCTGCGGTACATCAAGGCCGAGTACGAGGACTTCTACGAGGAGTTCGCCGAAGACGGCGCGTTGCCCGACGGCCGGGCGAAGCGTCTGGGGTTCCTCATCGAGGAGTATCTCGAAGGTCCGTACATCGAGACGCGCCGGGCGAAGCGGCGCAAGGCCGAGGCGGCTGGCGGCGAGAAGGCCCAGCCCCGGACAGCCGCCGCAGCCGAGACCGATTCGCCTTCCCCCCAGGCGGTACAGGAGCCCTGACGGATGGCCAAGGCGCGGAAAATCCTGAAGCGCCGCAACGCGGTCAAGAGCATCCGCACGGTCACCAAGACCATGGAAATGGTCTCGACGGCGCGATTCCGCCGTTCGCACACGCACGCCGCGGCCGCCCGGCCGTACACCGACCGCCTCACCCGCATGGTGGGCGAGGTGCTTGCCCGCCACGAGGGGAAAATCTCCCACCCGCTGCTGGATGACGTCGAACGGACCAAGCGCGAGGTGATGTTCATCATCTCCTCCAACCGCGGGCTGTGCGGGGGGTACAATCAGGCGATTCTCCGCGTGGCGCTGGAACGCCTGGGGCAGGTGCTCCAGGCCGGCTACGACGTCCAGGTGCACGTCTCGGGCAAGAAGGGCATCAGCTATCTTCGCTACCAGGGCATGCAGGTGGATCGCGAGTACACCGAGCTGGACGGCCTGCCGGACTACAACGTCATCGGCCGGCTGGCGGAGCGATTCATGCGGCAGTTCCTGGACGGCAGGATCGGAGGGTTGGAAGTGGCGTACACGCGGATGATCTCGGCGACGCAGTCTCGCCCGGTTATTGCGCAGATCCTGCCGATCGACTGGTTGATGGCCGACCAGAGCGAGACCGACGAGCAGGGCATCCGCCGGCCTTACGAGCTGCATCCCTCCGGCGAGGAGGTGTTGCGCAACCTCCTGCCGGCCGCGGTGCGACTGCGATTGTACCAGTGTTTCCTGGATGCCACCGTCGTCGAGCAGATCAGCCGAATGACGGCGATGCGATCGGCGACCGAAAACGCCGACGAGCTGATCGGATCGCTGACCGTGCAATATAATCGCATGCGACAACAGCAGATCACGACCGAGCTGTCCGAGATCATCACAGGCCGATCGGGTCTGGAATAGAACCGTTTCCGCCGGTGGGTCCGCGGACCCGCAGGGCAGACAAGACGAGACCATGGGTGCCAAAGGCAGAATCAGTCAGGTAATCGGATCCACCTTCGACGTGGAGTTCGACGAGAACGAGATCCCCTCGATCTATAACGCTCTGCGCGTCGACTTCGAGCAGGACGGCCGGGAGGTTCATCTCATCGGCGAGGCGCAGCAGCACCTCGGCGGGGGTCGCGTGCGCTGCGTGGCGATGGGAAGCACCGACGGGCTCGTGCGCGGGATGGAGGTGGAAGACACCGGCAAACCCGTAACCATGCCGCTTGGCCCGAACGTGCTGGGACGGGTGTTCAACGTCACCGGCGAGCCGATCGATAATCGCGGACCCGTGGAGGCCGAGGAGTACCGCTCGATCCATCAACCCCCGCCGGAGTTCAAGGATCTCACGCCCAAAAGCGAGATGTTCCTGACGGGCATCAAGGTGATCGACCTGCTGGTCCCGTTCGTTCGCGGCGGCAAGATCGGCCTGTTCGGCGGTGCGGGCCTGGGCAAGACGGTCATCATCCAGGAGCTCATCACGCGGGTGGCGACCAAGCACGGCGGGTACTCGGTGTTCGCGGGAGTGGGCGAGCGAACCCGTGAGGGCAACGACCTCTGGCTGGAAATGCAGGAAACCGTCATCGGCGAGACGCAGCAGAAGCTTATCGAGAGAACGGCGCTGGTGTTCGGCCAGATGAACGAGCCGCCCGGCGCCCGGATGCGAGTGGCGCTGAGCGGGTTGACGCTGGCGGAGTACTTCCGCGACCTGGGCGGCGGGGATACGCTGCTGTTCATCGACAACATCTTCCGCTTCTCCCAGGCCGGTGCGGAAGTCTCTGCCCTGCTGGATCGCATGCCGTCGGCGGTGGGCTATCAACCCACGCTGGCGACCGAGATGGGCGAACTGCAGGAACGCATCACGTCCACCAACAAGGGCGCGATTACGTCGGTGCAGGCCGTCTACGTCCCCGCCGACGACATGACCGACCCGGCCCCGGCGACGACGGTGACACACCTCGACGCGTTCGTGGTGCTCGAGCGGTCCATCGTGGAGAAGGGCATTTACCCTGCGATCGACCCGCTGAGCAGCTCGTCGAGAATCCTGGACCCGCAGTACGTCGGCGAGGAGCACTACGAGGTCGCCCGCGAGGTCCAGCGGATCCTCCAGCGCTACCGCGACCTGCAGGACATCATCGCGATTCTCGGCGTGGATGAGCTCAGCGAGGAGGACCGGCAGTGCGTCGCGCGGGCCCGGCGGATCGAGCGATTCCTCTCCCAGCCGTTCTTCGTGGCCGAGGCGTTCACCGGCAAGCAGGGCAGCTACACCCCGCTGGAAGAGACGGTCCGATCGTTCAAGGAAATCTGCGAAGGCCGATGGGACACGCTCCCCGAGCAGGCGTTCATGTACGTCGGTACGGTGGAACAGGCGGCAGAGCAGGCGGCGAAAATGGCGTCGAAGGGCAAGAAGTGACACTTTGGCAGGATGAAGAACCATGGCCAGGAACCGTCCATTCCGTTGTGAGATCATGACGCCGTACCAGACCATCTGCGACGAGCAGGCGGTGGGGGTGACCTTTCGCGCCATGGACGGGGACATGGGCGTATTGGCCAATCGCGCGCCTTTGGTGGCGAAGATGGGCGCCGGGCGGGTGTTGCTGGAACGGCTGGAGGGCGAGGACCAGTCCTACTACGCCAGCGGCGGGTTCGCCCAGATGCACGGGGATGTGCTGACGATCCTCGCCGAAGACTGCGTTCCGCTGGAGAAGCTCGATCCCGAGAAGGTCTGGGATGAGCTTCAGGAAGTCCGCGACTGGCCTGACGAGACGGATCGCCAACGGGCCGCCAAGGCCGATGCCATGGCAGCGGTACGTGAAAAGTTCCGCCTCACCCAGCAGGTTCAGCGGCGCCACCGCAAGGCAATGGGCATCCAGCACACGCCGTACAATGAATAATCCCGCCCTGTGAGGAGCTTTTCATGGCGACCATCCGCATCGGAACCCGTCGCAGCACCCTCGCCCGCGCGCAGAGTCAACTGGTCGCCGATGCGCTGACGCGCAAAACCCCCTCGCTGACGGTGGAACTGGTGGGCCTCGACACCGAGGGCGACCGAACAGCCGGGCCGCTGGCGGACTGCGGGGGCAAGGGGTTGTTCACCCGTCGGCTCGAAGAGGCGCTGGACAACGGCGAGATCGATCTGGCGGTGCATTCAGCCAAGGACCTGCCCGCGAAACTCGACGAGCGGTACGCGCTGGCGGCCTTCCCGCCCCGGGCCGACGCGCGGGACGTACTGGTTACTCCCGCCGGCCTGTCGCCCGAGAACATCCCAGCCGGGGCACGAGTCGGAACGGGCAGCCCGCGACGGGCGGCCCTGTTGCAGGCCTTGCAGCCGGGGGCGGAGGTGGTGCCCATTCGCGGCAATGTGGACACGCGACTATCTCGGGCCATCGGTGACCGAGCCGACCTGGACGGCGTGATCCTCGCAGCGGCCGGTCTGCAGCGGCTGGGACGGATGGAGACGCTGGGGCGACAGGTTCACATTCTCGACCCTGAGCGGTTCATCCCGGCCGGGGGACAGGGGGCGTTGGCCTGCCAGATGCGGGCGGATCGCGAGGACGTTTTCGCGATTGCGCAGGCTCTGGACGACCCGACCACGCGGACGGCGGTGGAGGCCGAGCGCGCGTTTCTCCGCATGGTGGGAGCCGACTGCCACTCCTGCGTCGGCGTACACGTGACGGCCACCGAGATCGGCTGGCGGTGCCGGGCGATGGTTCGCGACGAGGTAAGCGGTGATTTGATAGTGATTTGCGAGGACGCTGCCGAGGCGCAAACCGCATCCGACCGGGCAGCGGAACGGGCCCGCCGATCGGGGCGATGAATCGACTGAGGGGATTGACTCAACGGAGAGATTCGCCTATAATGGACACCGATAATTCAGGTTTTTCCGGCCGATGACTGAGGCGTGCGAACACGCCACCCGAAGTGGATGGGAGGACGCCGGGTTTCGGGTGTGCAGCTTTGCTCAGGTCGGTCGGTGAGTCGTACCTGGAACGAGCCTATGATGCAGCACACTGACCTACGCCGTCTTCTTGTACTTCACGGCCCGGATTTCGAAGCCCAGGGCATTCTCCCCCTGCTCCGCGAACACTACGACGTGAAGGTTGTCGGTGACGTGGATGAAGCGCTCGACGAGATGCGGTCCGAGCCGTTCTCCGGCGTGCTGGCCGAGACGGCGGACTTCCTCCCCCTCGAGCGTGGCGTGGTTTCCCAGCAGGCGGCCGTCGTGCTGGATTCGATCGGGGACGGGGTGTGCATCGTCGGGGGCAAGGGAGAGTTGGTGTGGGTGAACCGTCGTTTGCGGACCTGTCCCTCGGCGCTGCTGAACTCGATCCGCGAGATCTGCACCGAGGCCTACGAGCAGTTCGCCACCTCGCCGGACCCACGCGATCCGGATGCGGGCAAACGCTTCAGCCTCATGCCCGGCGACGGGACGTACTATGAAGTGCTCTGCTCGCCGGTTCGCGATCGTCAGGGCCTGCTTCGCCAGGTGGCGGCGGTAGTGGTCAACGCTACCTCGCAGCGGCGCCAGCAACGGAAGATCAACGCCATCGAGCGGGCCGGGCGGGAACTGGTGCGTCTGGATAAGGACCTCCTGCGCGACCGCGACGCCTTCGAGCGGCTGCAACTGCTGGAGGAGCGGATTATCCGCTGTTCCAAGGACGTGCTGAACTACGAGCATTTCGCCGTGCTGCTGCACGACAAGCGCACCAACCGCCTGGATATCATCATCTCGGTGGACCTGATGGACAGCGCGAAGAGCCATCAGATGTTCGCGAACCCGGAGGGCAGCGGCATCTGCGGATACGTCGCAGCCACCGGCAACAGCTACGTCTGTCAGGACGTCCGCAACGATCGGCGGTATCTGCCGGGCCTCTCGGAAGCCCGCAGCAGTCTGACGGTTCCCCTTCGGCTGCACGATCGGGTGATCGGCGTGCTCAATGCCGAGTCCCGTCGGCTGGGCGCGTTCAGCGAGGAGGACCGGCAGTTTGCCGAGATCTTCGCCAATTACGTCGCCCTGGCGTTGCACATCCTGGACCTGCTGAGTTTCGAGCGGTACTCCACCCAGACTCGGCTGACCGGCTCGGTCTGCTCGGAGATGGCCGGCCCGTTGAATGACATCCTCACCGAGGCGGGCAATCTGCAGGAAGACTACCTCGGGCTGGACGACCTGCGCAAGGGACTGGCGAAGATTATCGAGGCAGCCGACGAGGCGCGAAAGCGGATGCAATGTCTTTCCGACGGCGCCCGCAGCGGTGTGATTACCGCCTCGAAGGACGGCGTGGAAACCGAGCCCCTCCTGGAGGGCAAACGCGTGCTCATCGCCGACGACGAGGACCTCATCCGTCAGACCGTCGGCGACGTCCTGCTGCCTCACGGGTGTGACGTGGACCGGGCCGGCGACGGCAGCGAAGCCTGCCGCATGGTCAAAGAGGGCGGCTACGACCTGGTGATTTCGGACATCCGCATGCCCGGCGCGACGGGGTACGAGGTGTTCTCCGCTGCCAAGGAAGCCGACCCGGACGTGCCGGTGATTTTGATTACCGGATTCGGATACGACCCGGACCATTCGATCGTCCGGGCGAACCAGGAAGGGCTGGCGTCGGTCATCATGAAACCCTTCAAGGTTAAGGAACTCCTCGAGCACTGCCGCGAAGCGTTGCTTGACAAGGAGTAGGATTTTCTCCGCTCGGGTGCC
>JBKHCL010000030.1:0-32084 GCA_046541875.1 Phycisphaerae bacterium
ACCAGGTTGGCTGAAAGCATCTCTGTTGCTACGGCTGCACATTTTTCCGGATATCGGGTGCCACCGGCGTGTCCCCACGCCGGTGCTTCGCTGTGCCACGGAAAACGCTCTGAGAGGGAGCCCCCTCCGTAAGGTGGGGGCCTTTTTCGTGGCATGAGCTTCCTGTCCGCCGGTTGACAAGGGGAACGTTGGCGGTCTCAGGAGGGTTGGGTCAGCAGGTCGACGGCGGCGGAGAGGATCTCGCCCGGCTCGGCCATCCGTCCCGGGCCGACGGTGTCGCAGGCGAGTCGCCCGGCGTTGGGGCCGACCACGTGCAGGCCCCAATCGCGGAGGGTCCGGAGGTTGGCGCGCGTGGGCGGGGCGTCCCACATGCGCGTGTTCATCGCCGGGGCCAGCAGGATCGGGCAGGCCCCGTGAGCGCTGAGGGCCAGGGCGGAGACGAGGTCGTCGGCGAGGCCGACTGCGAGCTTGGCCAGCGTGTTGGCGGTGGCCGGTGCGACGATCATCAGGTCCGCCTGCTCGGTCAGCGAGAGATGCCCGGAGCGATACTCTCGCGTGGACTGCCAGAGATCGGTATACACCATCCGCCGGGTCAGCGCCTGGAACGTCAACGGCGCGACGAACCGCCTGGCCGACTCGGTCATGGCCACATGGACGCCCGCCCCGGCCTGCACGAGTTTGCTGCACAGGTCGGCCGACTTGTAGCAGGCGATCCCCCCGGTGACGCACAGCAGGATCTCTCTGCCTTCCAGCGGTTTCTCGGGCGTCGGGCTCATGGCGTCGCGCACGGCAGTGCCGGGTTACTCGAGTTCTTCGGGCGTGAGAACATCGGAGTTCTCGTAATCGATGGCGATCTGGTCTTCGAGAATCTCCTGGATCGCCACTTCCATGTCCGTCATGCCGGGCTTGCGGTCGACCATCGGGCGGGCACCCTGCATCAGCTCGACCATGCGGCGCTGGATCAGGGCGGTGAGCTTGAACTGACCTCCGACCTTTTCGACAATCTCTTCGCTCTTGAGGGCTTCAATCATGGTGTACGTGCTCCTTACGACCGGATGAGCGACACGACTTCGCGTGTGGCGGTTTCCAGGTCGTCGTTGATGATGACGTGTCGATAAATGCCGCTCTGGCGGGCGGCGTCCAATTCGCTCTGGGCTGCCGACAGGCGGCGCTGGAGCTGTTCGGTTGTTTCGGTTCCCCGCTCGGTCAGTCGGCGGGCGAGTTCCTCTTCGCTGGGCGGGACGATCAGCACGAACATCGCCTCGGGCATCTTCTCGTGCACCTGCCTGCCGCCCTGTACGTCCACGTCCATGATGAGCGTTCGGCCCTGCTGGATCGCCTCCAGTACCGGCTGGGCGGGCGTGCCGTACAGTTGACCGAACACCTCGGCCCATTCGAGCATCTCCCCGTGCTCGATCATGTCCTCGAACGCGTCCCGCGAGACGAAGTGGTAGTCCTCGCCGGGAGTCTCGCCCTCGCGGGGTTCGCGCGTGGTGGCCGAGACGCTGAATTCCGCCTCCGTCCGCGAGATCGCCCGCCGAAGCAGCGTGCTTTTGCCCACGCCGCTGGGCCCGGAGACCACCACCAGTTTGCCTTGGTTCTCTGCCATGTTCAGGGTCGTCCATCGGTCGGCTGGGTCATTCGGCGTTCTGAACCTGTTCCTTGATGCGGTCGACGGCCGACTTGATCTCCACGACGCGGCGCGAGATATCGGCGTCGTTCGCCTTGGAGCCGATGGTGTTCGCCTCGCGGAGCATCTCCTGGGCGATGAAGTCCATCTTACGCCCGGCCGGTTCGTCCAGTTCGGTCGCCTGGCGGAACTGATCGAGATGGCCGCCAAGACGGTTGACTTCCTCGGCAATGTCGCTGCGTTCGGCGAACAGCGCCACCTCGCGCGACAGGGCGTCTTCGTCGAGGTTCAGCTTCGCCTGGCGTGTGAGTTCCTCGACCCGTTCGGTCAGCCTCTGGTGGTAATCGACCACCACCTGCCCGGAGCGTTTTTCGATCTCGCCGAGATGCTCGCGGATCACGGCGCAATGGTTCAGCAGGTCCTCGGCGAGCCCCTGCCCCTCGGCCTGTCGCATCTCGATGAGCCCGTCGATGGCCTGGTGGATCAGGGTGAACACCTCGTCGCGCGTGGTTTCGACGAGGCCTTCGAGGCTGGGCGGTTCCATCACACCGGGCAGCAGCAGCAGGCCGGCCAGGTCGATCCGCATGCTGGTATCGCCGCCGGCTTCGATTTGCTTGAGCTGGTCGGCGTAGCTTTCCAGCACACCGGTTCGCACGGTGCAGGCTGCCTGCTCGTCGGGGACTTTCATCTTGACCGTGAGCGTGACGCTTCCGCGGGCAATGCGTTTGCGCAACAGTTGCTCGATTTCCGCCTCCGCCCGCATCCACGCCTCGGGCAGACGGATGTTGGGCTTGAGGTAGCGATTGTTCACCGAGCGGGCCTCGACGACGTAGTGAACGCCGTCGACCTCACCGCCGGCAGAGCCGAATCCGGTCATCGAACGAAGCATGCTGTGCTCCTTGGGGCGGTGGGTTTCACTCGGGCACGTTGGCGTCCACGGCGGGCATGTTCGCATCGGCGGGCATGTTCGCGTCGGTGGGCATGTTTGCGTCTTCGGGCATCTCCTCCTCGACGGGCAGGAAAGACACGGTCGCCACGTCGCTGGGCTTCCAGCCGGTGCGATAGGCCCGGGCCTTGATGGTCACCGGTGGCAGGACGACAATCTTCTCGCCGCTGTTGATGCTCTGGTTGGCCGTCTCCTTGGTGGGTTCGGTCCCGTCGCGGGTGATGTAGATCGTCGTGTTACCCGTGACCGTCCAGACCTGCACTTCCGTGTTCGGGTCGACCGGGCCGCCGGCCGGGTCGAAATTCACGCCGGCAACCTTGCTCGGCGGCGTGCGTGTCACCACCACCGTGACCACGGCAAGCAGCAGGAACAGCCCCGTCAGCACGATGGTGACCCAGGTCATGACATCCCCGGTCTTGGTTCCGAACGCGCTGGAGCCCGCACCGCCCAGGGCGGCACCCAGGCCGCCGCCGCGCCCCTTCTGGAGCAGCACCACCCCGATCAGCAGGAGGCAGACGATAATGAACAGCACCATCAGAATCGTGGAAAAGAATCCCAACATTGCATTGATCTCTCATGCGTCCCGCCGAAGCGGAACTGGTAACTCGATCGCTCTTTGCACTCGCCGCCCGCCCCCGCGGGGCAGGAGGCGATCTCAAGCGGGCTACGCCTCCGAGACGATGCCCGCGAACGAGTCGGCCTTCAGGGCCGCCCCGCCGATCAACCCGCCGTCGATATCCGTCTGGGCGAGAAGGTCTTTGGCGTTGGCCGGCTTCATCGAACCGCCGTACTGAATCCGCGTCGCCTCGGCGACGTCCTGGTCGTAGAGGTCGGCCAGCAGCCCGCGAATCATCGCGTGGGTTTCCTGGGCCATCTCCGGGGTCGCCGTCTTTCCGGTTCCGATCGCCCAGACCGGTTCGTAGGCGATGGTCACATTGGCCATGTCCGCCTTCGAGACGCCTTCCAGGCCCAGCTTGACCTGGCGGGTGTTGACCTCGTCGGTCTTGCCGCTTTCCCGCTCTTCGAGAAGCTCACCGACCGCCAGAATCACATCCAGCCCGTCGCCCAGCGCCTTGAGCACCTTGCGATTGATCAGTTCGTCGGTCTCGCCGATCACGTGGCGACGCTCGCTGTGACCCAGCAGCACCAGCTCACAGCCGACGTCTTTGAGCATGGTGGAGGAAATCTCGCCGGTAAATGCGCCGTTGTCCTCGTAGAACATGTTCTGCCCGCCCACCGCGATGGGGGTGTCCTTCAGGACGGCTGTGACCGCATCGAGATACACGAAGGGCGGGAACACCGCCAGGTCCACGTTGGTCTCGGTGCCCAGGGCGTCCTTGAGGCCCTTGGCCAATTCGACGGCCTCGGCCTTGGAGGTATTCATCTTCCAGTTTCCGGCAATGAAGAGTTTTCGCGACATCGGTGCGTCCTTCCTTATGGTTTCAGGTTCGTTAAGCAGGTGTCTCAGACGGGCTCGACCGCACAGGGGAAGCTCCCCAGCACGTGCAGCTCGCCGCAGTGTTCTCTGGCTTCGTTGAGGGCTTCGACGAAGTTGGGGTCTTCCAGATGACCCTCGGCGTCGACGAAGAAGTAATACTCCCAGTTCCGTCGCTGCGACGGACGGGTATCGATATTCGTCAGGTTGATCCCGAATCGGCTGAACACATTGAGCATCTCGACCAGCGCCCCGGCCCGGTGGGCGGTGGTGAACATCAGCGCGGTCTTGTCGTTGCCCGTTCGCTTGGCCGGCGTGCGGGAAATCACGAAGAACCGCGTCTGATTCTGCGGATTGTCCTCGATGTTCTCGAAGACGATCTTCAGCCCGTACAGGTCGGCCGCCAGGGTGCTGCCGATGGCGGCGAGCTGTTTCTCCGACGACGCCATCTCCGCCGCCCGCGCGCTGGAGGCCGTCGGAACCAGTTCCACGCCGGACATGCTCGCCGAGAGCCACTTGCGGCACTGGGCGAAGATCTCCGGCTTGGAGGCGATCACGCGGATCTGCTCGGGGCGGGTATTGGCCAACAGGTTGTGATGGATCGCCACGACGACCTCCGCGCAGATGTGCACGGGCGTGTCGATGAACGAGTCCAGCGTGTCGATGATTCCACCGCCGATGGTATTCTCCACCGGCACGACGCCCAGGTCGCAATGGTCGCGGGCTACTTCCTCGAAGACGGCCCGGATGTCGGGCATTGAACAGTACTCGATGCTGGCACCGAACTTACGCGTTGCCGCCAAGTGCGAGAAACTGCCCTTGGGCCCGAGAAAGCCCACCCGAAGCGGCTTTTCAAGGGCAAACGAGCCGCTCATCAGCTCGCGGTAGATCGCCTGCAGCGTCGCCTGGGGAAGCGGGCCGCCGTTGAGCTCGGCGATGCGGGCCAGGACGGCCTGCTCGCGGTCCGGAGCGTAGATCGGGGTACCGTCGGTCTGCTTGACCCGCCCGACGTCCACGACGACCTCCGCGCGCTCGTTGAGCAGATCGACGATTCGCTGGTCGAGCTCGTCGATGCGGCGGCGGAGGGACTCGAGGTCTACCTCCTCCGGCTGTGGGTTGTCCTGGTTCGACGTCATCGCGGGGTCCCGGTATGGGCGCACAGTTCGTCCGCCCGGAAACAGACCGCCCTTTGTACCTGCACAGCCTCGAACGGTCAAGGGAATTTGGCGCCTTTGCGCGCCGCCCAGCCCTCGCCGAAGACGGGACTTACTTAACTCGCCCCACGATGGTGACGATATCGAGACAGCAGCTCTGCCGCAGCGACACCGATCCCCCGTCCCGCGGGTCCGCCTGCCGACGCCAACGTGGGGCGAGCCCCTCGGGGCAACAATGGGGACCAACAGGGCGAAACAAGCCATGAAGAAGAAGGTTACGTCAATTCGAGTCCTTGCGCTGGACGATACGCCCTCCGTGCTGGGGTTGTACGAGCGGATTCTCTGCCAATCCTGGCAGGCGGCGTCCTCGGACTCCGACTGCGCCGGATGGGTGACCCGCGTATTCGGTGAGGACGGGGCAAAAGACGGCCTGCGGATGGTCCGCCCCACCCTCTGCGCGACCGGACAGGAAGCGATCCAGGCGGTCCGAAAGTCCCGCGACGACGACGACCCGTTCGCGATCGCCTTCGTGGACGTGCGGCTGAATGAGGAGTGCGGGCTCGAAACGGCTGAGCAGGTCCGCATGATCGACCACAACGTGCACATCGTGCTGGTGACGGCCAACCTCGAGTGCGATCCGATTTCCGTCGTCACGCGGATTCCCCCTGCCGACCGCGTGCTGTATCTCCAGAAGCCATTCCAGGCCCCGGAGATACGGCAGCTGGTCCTCGCGATGGGCACGAAGTGGCGGGTCGAGGAACAACTCCGTCTCGGCCAAGCGTGGATGCTCGACCGCGTGCGGGAGCGAACCGTCGCCCTCCAGCAAGCCAATGACAGTCTCGAACAGCAGCTCGCCCAGCACCAGAAGGTCCAGAGCGAACTGGCCCAGAAGGTGGCTGAACTCGAACGATTCGAGCGACTCACCGTCGGCAGGGAGTTGCGGATGGTTCGGCTGAAGCAGGAAGTCAACGAATACGCCCGCAAAGCGAACCTGCCGCCCCCGTACGACATCTCGACGATGACCGAACCCGCTTTGCCCCCCGAAACGATGGGCGACAGTTCAGTGACGTGCTCCATCCAGCACGCCGGACAGCGAACACCGGCCTGACCCGCCGACGCAGGAGCATCCTGGCATGCCCGAACCGCATCGCGACAAGCCGCCCGTCGGACCGACCGGTATCGATGATCGCCGGCACTGGCTCAGACGCCTGGGACAGTGGTTTCAGCCGATGCTTGCCACCATCCTCGGCGGTGCGGTCGGCTTGGCGTCTACGTTGTGGGCGATGGGTCTGGCGACTCCTCTGATTCTCACGACGACCATCACCGGCGGACTGGCTGGACTGGTCGTGGCCGAGATGATCCGACGCCGGCAGTTTTGCCCCCCGGATATGTTCCATGCACGGCGCGTCAGTGAGGAGTTCCCGGTGGCTGTGGTGGAACTCGGTCCGAGCGGAAACATTCGCCACTGCAACCGAACCTTCCGCGAAACGTTCGGCCTCCATACAACCGCCCAATGGAAGCAGGCCTCGCTTGAGAATCTCGTCGCCCCGGGCGAGGTGGAAATCGCCCGCGAACGGTACAGACGCATCCTGGCCGAGGGCAAGTCGCTCGGGCCCAGGGAGTATCGCCTGCTGGACGGCGACGGCGAGGAGTTCATCGCCATCGTCAACACCCACCCGCTGATGCGGGGACGTCGTTGCGTCGCAGCCCGGACCACCATCACGCGCCTGAGCGGACGGGCGATGACCAGCGAGGAGATGCAGACCCTCCTCAGCCAGACCCAGTCGATCCTGCGGAACATTCAGGCCGCCGTCTTTCTCAAGGACCGTCAGGGACGATACTCGCTGGTGAACGAGGCATTCACGACGCTGTTCGGCGTCCGGGAGAGCGACGTGGTCGGCAAGACCGACGAGGAAGTTTTCTCACCCTCCCAGGCGGCGGTGCATCGAAAGGAAGACCGCCGCATTTTCGAGAGCGGCCAACCGCTCCGCAAGGAACGGGCGATGCACTGCGACTCGGGGGAGGTCTGTCACCTGGCGATCTCACTGGCGCCGGTAACCGACGCCCGCGGGGAGGTCATCGGGCTGGTCGGGGCCGCCTTCGATGTGACCGCGCGCAAACGCGCCGAGGAAGTTGCTCGCGAGGCCTACGAGCGGGCCGAGCGCGTCAGCAGCGAGTTGGCCGTCCGGGCCGAACAACTCGACGAGGCCCGACGGGCGACGCTGAACATCGTGGACGATCTCGAACGGCGCGAGCACGCCCTGCGGGAAGCCAACGAGTTCCAGCGCAAGCTCCTCGCGACGGCCGCCGGGGCGATGTTCACCGTCGGCCCCGATCGACGCATTACGATGGTCAACCAGGCGTTCTGCGATATCACCGGGTTCAGTGACGAAGATGTCCTCGGCCAGACCTGCAACATCCTTCAGGGCGATCGGTGCACCGAGCACTGCCGATTGTACGACACGAGCCGAACCGAGCCGATCCGCCACGTCCAGTGCACCATTCTCCGCAAGGATGGGTCGCCGATTACGATTCTCAAAAGTGCCGATTACGTCCGCGACGCCCAGGGCAATCCTGTCGGCGGGATCGAGTCGTTCGTGGACGTCACCCAACTGGTGGAGGCCAAGCAGCTCGCCGAAGACGCCAGTCGGGCCAAGAGCGACTTCCTGGCGAAGATGTCCCACGAGATCCGCACGCCGATGAACGGGATCATCGGAATGACGGAGATGGTTCTGGACACACCGTTGACGCCCGAACAGCGCGAGCGTCTCTCGACGGTGCGAAACTCGGCCGACTCGCTGCTGAAGATCATCAACGACATTCTGGACTTTTCGAAGATCGAGGCGGGCAAGTTCTCGCTGGACTGCGTGGAGTTCTCGCTGCACAACACGCTGAGCCAGTTGCTCAGCGAGCTTCGGGCCAAGGCAGCCGAGAATAACATCGAGCTGATCTGCGACATCGAGAAAGACCTCCCGGTCCGCCTGGGGGGCGACCCGGTGCGTCTCCAGCAGGTGCTGCTGAACCTGCTGGGCAACGCGATCAAGTTCACCGAGGATGGCGAGGTCATCATCCGCATCACCGAGGCAGAGCGTATCGATCAGGACGGCCGGGTGCAGTTGCACTTCGAGGTCGAAGATACGGGCATCGGGATTGCCCCGGAGAACGTCGAGCGCATCTTCGACGCCTTCGAGCAGGCCGACGGCAGCACGACCCGGCGGTTCGGGGGCACGGGGTTGGGGCTGTCGGTCTCGGCGCAGCTGGTGGCGTTGATGGGCGGGCGGATCTGGCTGGAATCGCAACTCGACGAAGGCACGACGTTCCACTTCACGGCGAACTTCGAGGTGGCCCAGGATCCGCGCGGAGACCCGCTGTGGATGCAGGCCTGCGTTCTGGAAGGTCGAAGTGTGCTCATCGTGGAAGACAATCCCGTGCTGCAGGCTGTTCTGGGCAGAACGCTGGGCATGTGGGGCATGGACAGCCGGGTGGTCTCCAGCGTCGACGAGCTGAACCGCCTGCTGGAGGATCCCGACGGCTGGCAGCCTGACCTGATCCTGCTGGATTCGGATCTCGACCATCAGGACGGGCTGGAAGCCCTGCGACGCCTGCGCGACAGCTGCGAGGATCTCAGCCCGGTGGTGGTGATGCTCGCGACCACCCGCAGCGGCGGCGACGCCCTGCGATGCGAGTCGTACGGGGCCTCCTGCATCTGCAAACCATTCTGCTATCGCGACTTGCTCATCGGCCTGCTGGATGCAGCCGGCGTGCCCGCCATTCAGCCCGCGATCGAGCGGCCCCCCGACCCGAGCGAGCAGGAGGTTACCGAAGGGTTGCGAGTCCTCCTTGCCGAGGACAACGCGGTCAATCAGAAGGTCGCCTGCCACCTGCTGGAGAAGTGGGGTCACGTCGTGCAGATCGCCTCCAACGGGCGGGAGGCGGTATTGGCCGTCGAGACCGGCGAATTCGACGTGGTGCTCATGGACGTGCAGATGCCCGAGGTCAGCGGCCTGGAGGCAACCCAAACGATTCGCAGAAACGAGGAAAGCACCGGC
Source organism: Phycisphaerae bacterium (assembly GCA_046541875.1). GTDB lineage: Bacteria > Planctomycetota > Phycisphaerae > SM23-33 > SM23-33 > CAZFPT01. The sequence goes on from JBKHCL010000030.1 coordinate 9,215, forward strand.
CTGCATCTTCCGATAGTGGCTATGACCGCCCACGCGATGAAGGGAGACCGCGAACGCTGCCTGCAGGCCGGCATGGACGATTACGTCTCCAAGCCGATCCAGCCCGAGGAGCTTCGCACGGCCCTGCAGCGGGTGGCCGGTCCCCACGAGCGAACGTCTTCGGGCGATGCGACTGCCCCCGACGCCGAATGTGGCTCCGAGCGCATCGACCAGCGGATCTTCAACGTGGAACGGGCTGCTCACCGCGCGGGAGACTGCCGGGAACTGCTGCTCGACATCGTTTCTGTATTTGTAGACACCTGCCCCGAATTGATGACCGCCATCCGGCGCAACCTGGCGTGCGGCGACGTCGAGTCGCTCGCCACGGCTGCCCAGAGCCTCAAGAGCGCCGCCGGCAGCATTGCCGCCGACGACGTGACCGACTCGGCCCTGGCGCTGGAACAGGCTGCCAAGAAGGGCGACACCATCGGTGCCCTGCGAATTGCCGAGCGACTGGAAGACAAGGTCGGTCGGCTCAGACGAATGCTCAAGCAGTTCCTGAAGGAGTGTAACCGTTGCGAGTCCTGATCGCCGAAGACGAACCGGTATCCCGCCGACTGCTGCAGGGAACGTTGACCCGCTGGGGCTATGACGTGCTCGTCGCGCGCGATGGGCGGGAAGCCTGGGACCTGTTCTGCAGCGATGAGGACCCCCCACGCCTGGCGATTCTCGATTGGATGATGCCCAACATGGACGGGCCCGAGGTCTGCCGGCGCATCCGTAAAGAAGGACGGGAGGAGTACACTTACATCGTCCTGCTGACGGCCAAGAACCGCAAAGAGAACCTTATCGAAGGGCTCGACGCCGGGGCCGACGATTACATCACCAAGCCCTTCGACTCCGACGAGCTGGAAGTCCGCGTCCGGGCGGCCCGGAGGATCATCGACCTGCAGAGCAAGCTGCTCAACGCCCAGAAAGCCCTGCGCAAACAGGCCACCCACGACCCGCTGACCGAGCTGTTCAACCGCGGGGCGATCCTCGATGTTCTCAGCAAGGAACTCTCCCGGGTGCAGCGCGAGCAGAAATCCATCAGCGTGATGCTCGCGGACATCGACCATTTCAAGCACATCAACGACACGTTCGGCCATCGGGCCGGCGACGCGGCGCTGAAGGAGGTCTCCCATCGCATGGTCGAGAACCTCCGCTCCTACGACTCGGTCGGACGATACGGCGGCGAGGAGTTTCTCATCGTCCTGCCCGGCCTCGATGAACACTCCGCATTGGGACGCGCCGATAAGTTCCGCCTCGCAGTGGCCCAGACACCTGTCCCCATCGAAGAACAGGCCATCCCCATCACGATCTCCGTGGGCATCGCCGTGGTGGGCCCCGGAGACGACCTGCACCCCGAACGACTCGTGCATCGCGCGGATGAAGCCATGTACGAAGCGAAGAACACCGGGCGCAATCGCGTGATTCTCGCCTCGCCCGGGCCCCACGCCTTCACCCAGGCCGGCTGAGGCATTTTTGGCATAATCCGCCTCGCCGCCCTCGCCGCTCATCCACCGGATCCGACACTGAACAGCAAGACCGGCCCCGGCACCGCACGGCTCCAAGCCACCCTTATATATAGACTTGCACAAGCTGTACATCCCCCCTTCACCATCGCCACACCCTCGCAACGTCCCAGGCTCCCTATCTTGCCTATTTTATCATTTTGGCTATAGATTTCTCGGGAGGTTCGTCGATGATATCTTCTGGATACGATAGCAAAATCCACACTTGCGCCGCCCGGTTCGAGCCTTTCACGTCCGCCGGCAGCGGCGAGTGCTCCCGCCCCGGGCGAGGGATCCGCCCGGAGATCACAAGCCGTCACCGCTGTGGGTATGGAGAGCCCGGAGGTGGCCCAGTCCCTGTGGGATTGCCATGAAAACTGCCGAACTCTTCAAGCAGTACCTCGAACACCTTTTCGCCGGTAAACGATGTGAAGCACGCGAGTTGATCTTCGCCGCCCAGGACCGCGGCGAGCCGGCGGCCAAACTGCTGAAATCCATCATCGTCCCGGCGATGGAGCAGGTGGGCAAGCTCTATCGCGAGAACCACATCTCACGGATCTCCGAGCACATGGCCACGCGGATCAACCGCATGATCGCCGACCAGTTGCACATGCACCTCGCCCGCGAGCCCAAGAACGGCCGACGGGTCGTGGTCACCTGCGGCGACGGCGAAAACGAGGAACTCGGCGCACAGATCATGTGCGACCTGTTCGAGGCGGCCGGCTATGGCGTCTGGTTCCTCGGGGCGGGCGTACCCAACGACGAGATCCTGCAGTTCGTCGGCAAGATCACCCCCGACGTGCTCGTGCTTTACGGAACGCAGCCCGAGGGCGTCCCCGGAAGCCGACACCTCATCGAACTGATCCGCGAGGTGGGGGTGTGCGAGGATATGCAGGTACTCTGCAGCGGCGGGGTCTTCAATCGTGCCGAAGGCCTGGCCGACGAGGTGAAGGCCGACCTCTTCGCACCGGACCCCATGAATGCGGTCAAAACGGTCGAAGAACACCCCGTGCGGGTACCCAAGCCCGACCTGCCCCAGCCGGGTCGGCGGCGCAAACGCAAGCGAATCGGCGGACGCCCGGGCATGAAGGCCCGCAAGAAAAAGACCGCCGCCAAAAGCTGATCGGCCAGGATCGGCCGACCGAATCAGGGCTGCGGAGGAGCCCGGAGCACTGAACGGGCGCACTGCGCCCAGGCCACGCGTTGGCTTCGGCGCGAACCCGGACAAAGGCTCAATGCAGAGGCAGCCGACACACGCTGGTGTGTCGGCTGCCATTTTTTTTCTGCGCTCACCCGGCAATCCGGGATCGTCACAGTCCGATATGGCCGCGGGCATCAACCGGCGGCTGCCTGCGCGGACCGGGCAACCGGAACCACCCGAACCACGTCTTCATCGGACGAGCGAATCGGGATGCGGATCGTCTTCTTCGCCCCGACGTTACGCCGAGCGGATGCGATGTATCGGATACAAACGCAGGTGTTGTCGATTCTTGGCTTTCGTCGTCTCATGGCATTGCCTCCCTGGGCGATGGCCTCACACTCAGTACGTACAGTCAGACAGGATCTGTTCCGAATAGTTAGTGAAAAAACAGAAAAATCGGAGCGAAAAGAGCAAAATACCATGACGGATACCGGGAACCGCTCATTCTAAGGACCGATCGTCTCACCGATGCAGTCGAAAATACTGAGCCGGCGGCCTTGCATTAAGCGAAGAGTGATGGTATATTTATCGATTCTTCGCACCATTGCGGGAGAATTGCAGCGGTTCCCCGGACAATGCCCATGGGCCCCGGGGGATGCGAAGAACACGGAACCCGGCGAAAGGGAACTTCCCAGCGGATCACGCATCCGACCCGGTCGGACGCACTGCCAGGCCACTGGTTGATCGATCCAAGACCCCACACGAGACACCCGGCGGGACGAGTGCATCGTCCCGACGCAGACGACCTGCAAGAGACAGACCCATGCATCGAATCAGAAACATCCGGAACATTGGTATCAGCGCCCACATCGACTCGGGCAAGACGACGCTCTCGGAGCGCATCCTCTTCTACGCCGGGCGGATTCACCGCATGCAGGAGGTTCGCGGCGGTGACGGCGGGGCGACGATGGACTTCATGGACCTCGAACGCGAGCGTGGAATCACGATCGCCTCGGCGGCCACCCAGGTGCAATGGGGTGGCAAGACGATCAATCTCGTCGATACGCCCGGGCACGTGGACTTCACCGTCGAGGTCGAGCGTTCCCTGCGCGTGCTCGACGGAGCCGTCATGATCCTCTGTGCCGTCGGCGGCGTGCAGTCCCAGTCGGTTACGGTCGACCGCCAGATGAAGCGGTACGAGGTGCCGCGCATTGCATTCATCAACAAGATGGACCGCACCGGTGCCGACCCCGACCGCGTCCGCCAGGAGCTCCGCGAGAAGCTCGGGCTCAACGTGATCCCGATTCAGCTTCCGATGGGGGCCGGCGAAGACTTCGCCGGCGTGATCGACCTGGTCACCATGAAGGCCCTGACGTTCGAGGGTGCCCAGGGCGAGAAGGTGGTCTCTTCGGAGATTCCCGCCGAGTATGCCGACGAGGCAGCGGCCGCCCGCGAGGAGATGCTCGAAGCCCTCTCCATGCACAACGACGAGCTGATGGAGGCGCTGCTGGAAGAGCAGGAGATCGCCGAACAGGACATCGTCGACACGATCCGTGACGCGACGATCAACCTCGATATCGTCCCGATGATGATGGGCACCGCCTTCAAGAACAAGGGCGTCCAGCCGCTGATGGACGGGGTGAACGCCTACCTGCCCAGCCCGATGGATCGCACGAACTTCGCCCGCGACCACGACAACGAAGCCGCCGAGACGCCTCTGGTGTGCGACCCCGAAGCGCCGCTGGTGGCGATGATCTTCAAAATCGTCGACGAGTCGTTCGGCCAGCTCAGCTACCTGCGCGTCTACCAGGGCACGATGAGGAAGAGCGAGCTGTATCTCAACAGCCGAACCAATCAGCAGATCCGCGTGGGGCGCATGGTGCTCATGCACGCCAACGACCGGGCCGAGGCCGACGAAGCCCGCCCGGGCGACATCGTCGCCATCGTCGGAGCCGACGCCGCCAGCGGCGACACGTTGTGCGATCAGTCGCTGAACTACTCGCTGGAGAGCATCTTCGTGGCCGACCCGGTCATCAAGCTCTCGCTCACGCCGGCCAGCTCCGCCGACCAGGACCGGATGGCCAAGGCCCTGAACCGCTTCATGAAGGAAGACCCCACGTTCCGCGTCTCGACCGACCCCGAAAGCGGCGAGACGATCATTGCGGGCATGGGCGAGTTGCACCTGGACGTCTACGTCGAGCGGATGAAACGCGAGTACAAAGCCGACGTCACGGTCGGTCAGCCCAACGTCAGCTACCGAGAAGCCCCCACCCAAGAGGCCTCCTACAACTACCGCCACAAGAAGCAGACCGGCGGCTCGGGCCAGTTCGCCCACGTGGCCGGCAAGCTCATCCCCCTGGGCGACGACGCCGACGACCCCTACGAGTTCGAGGACAACATCACCGGCGGAACCATCCCGCGGGACTACATCCCCGCCGTTTCCAAGGGGTTCGAGTCCGCGATGAAGGAAGGCCCGCTGGCGGGGTACGAAATCGTCGGCTGCAAGATGACGCTGGACGACGGCGGCTTCCACCAGGTGGACTCCTCGGAGATGGCCTTCCGGATCGCCGCGGTGGGGGCTTTCAGGGAGGCCTTCCAGAAGTCCAAGCCCTGCCTCCAGGAGCCGATCATGGCTGTCGAGGTCGAATGCCCCCTGGACTACCAGGGAAACATCGTGGGCGACCTGAACAGCCGACGCGGAATCATCCTGGCCACCGAGCAACGCGAGACCTTCTGCATCATCCGGGCCGAGGTGCCCCTGGCCAGCCTGTTCGGCTACGCGACCGTCCTGCGATCGCTCTCCAAGGGCATGGCCACCTTCTCGATGGAAATGTGCAAGTACGCCCGGGTGCCCCAGAGCATCGCCCAGGAAATCATCGAGACCCGCCGCAAGCAGAAGGAAGAATCGAAAAAGTAACCCGCAGCCCCAAGAAACCACCAACACGCCCCGTCGACACACCGGCGGGGCGTTTTCTATGCGCACGTAATAACTCGTGGTGACTCCGGTAGCGATGCTGAGTCACCGCATGCACAGGCAAACGCCCCCGCTTGGAGCCCTTTGGCGGGCGAACCGCTACCCCTTTTACGCCGGCCCGCCGTCGGTGGAGAGGGAGCGAAGGGTGCGGACGTGCTGCGGATCGATCGCCCGACAGTTCGGGCCGTTGCGCAGGACGATCTCGCAGGCCAACTCGAAAAACGCCGCCTGCTGGATCGCGTCATGGGGCGTTTTGCCTACCGTAACCTGGCCGTGATTGGCGAGCACCACCATATCGCTGTCGGCCGCCGCCCGGATTACCGCCTCGGCCAACTCACCCGAACCGGGCAGGTGGAACGGTACCGTCGAGACCGGACCGACGTAATAGGGCATCTCGAGGATGACGTTCAGGTCCGCCCACGGCGTCGGGCGGCAGGCAAGCGCGGTGGCCGCCGGCGACTGGAAATGCAGCACGCACCGTTTGGCGGGGCGGTTGCGCAGAATACCCAGATGGAAGCGGGACTCCACAGACGGAGTCACGTCGTTGACCGGCTCGCCATCCGACAGCCGCACGATGGCGACCTGCCCGCAGGTCAACTCGCTCAGCCAGGTCTTCGTCCCGCTGAGCAACACATGCTCGTCGTCGACGCGCCACGAAAGGTTGCCGCTGGAACAGCGGACCAGCCCCATCGCAGCCACCTTGTGGGCAAGGCGGACGAACTCCTCGATCTTCTCGGCAGAGGGTTTCATGTCCGCCACTGTATCATTCATCGATGCAGACACAAGCCACCGGACTACTCGCTGAAGACGACCTTGCCGTCGCGAACGTGGATCTTCCGCTTGCCCACGGTAACTTTCGCGTCGAACCCGTCGCCCTTGACTTTGATTCCCGGCGTCTTGCCGGTGGGGGTGATGGTCATCACGACCAGGACCTCGTCGGACGGCCCGGTGGCGGAAGCGAAGTTCCACAGCCACTGATTGCCGCCCGCGAACTTGGCCTCCACGTCCGTGGGCTCCTTGGCGATGACCTTTCCGGTGAGGGTCGCCTCCGGCCCGGCGATTTTAAACGTATCCCCCTCCGCGGAGATCCTGCAGTTCGCCGCGGCGTGCATGACCCACGCCTTGATCGCCTTGTCCGCCCCTTCCAGACGGTCGGCCGTCACGATCAGCGCCCCGGTCTTGTGGAGGTCGGAGAAATCCACCGCCACGCAGCGGGTGCCCTTGAGCTTGCCGGCAGGCGGGTTCGGCGGGAGGAGCTTGGGCTTCTTGCCCGCCTTCTTCTCTTCCCTGCTGAGCTTCTCCTTCTTGGGCGGCCGGGCTTTGCCCTCACCACGAACGTTGAAGACGGTCATGGCTGTTGCGTCCTCGGCGTCGACCACGGGCTTGGTGGCGGTTCGCGTAAGCGTCTGCTCGTAGAGCCCATGGTGCAACGTGAAGGTGCTGCCGAGGCGTCCCTCGCGGGGCGCGTAGGTGTTGATATGCTTTCCCTCGCCGGCGGCGAACCGTCCGCCCATTCCGACAATGCGGAGATCGCCCTTGAACGTGGTGACGGCCACGTCGTTGGTATCGCGCCAGCGATTGCGGAACAATACGAACTCGGCCTGTGGGTCGTAAAGCTGCCTGGGCCAATCGGGGGCAGCGGGCTTCATCCCCAATGGGAAGTGTAGCAGCATGTACAGCCCCTGGTGAGGCCGAACCACACCCTTGTACTTTTTGCCGCCGACCTGCTCGAACAACCAGACCACGCCGGGCCGTTCCTTTTCAGGGGTGAAGTGGATCGCCTCGGCAACAATTCCCGAGCGGTCCCAGCCGCTCATCGACGGGCCGTACTGCGCCATGCCCGCCCCGGGGACGGTCTGGTAGGCCATCGTCGTCAGTGCCTTTCTCAAGGCTGGGTGCTTGTCGAAGCTGCGTCCCAGTGCGATTCGGCTGGCGTGGACGTAAGGCAGGATCCCGCTGGCCAGGGCGGAGAACTTCTGGGCCTCGCCGTGGAGACCGATGCCTTCCGAGCCGATGCCCTTGTCGAGATAGTGCAGGATCACCTTCTCGCAGGCGGTCAGCCGTTTCTGCTCGCCCGGGTCCTTCTCGTCGGCGAGTATTGCCACTTGCGCCAAGGCCGCCGACGAGAGCGTGATGATGTGCTTGCAGTCGGCGGGGTTGGGTTTGTCCGGGTTACCGAACCCCTCCAGGGCGTGCTTGATTTCCTTCTGCAGGAAATTCCGGGTATCCCTTCGTTGCTTCTCGGTCCATGCGTCATAGCAGAGATCGTAGGTGATGGCGGTCCCGTGCAGCCTCGCCGCCCGCTCGATCACCCCCAGCCGCGAGGCCATCGGGTAGTTGAGGATCTGCTTATCCAACACGGTATACGCCTCGGCGGCCTGTTTCTTCTCGCCGGTCAAGACGTACATTGCTCCGTATCCCGCCGCCCGGAAGCCGCCCTCTTTCAGCACGGTGCGGTTGCCCCCGCTGAAGGCGAGCGTCTTCATGAGGCGCGTGGCCTGCTCGATCCGCTTGACGATCGCATTTCCGTCCTTGGTGGCTGCGGTCTTGCGCAGCTCGTCGAGCTGCCCCGCGCGGAAAATCAAACGCGGGTGCTCGCCGGGTTTGAGCGGAGAGTGGCCGTCGACCTTCTCCACGGCGGTATCCGCCGAGAGAACGGGCGAGCAAGCCAGCACCGCCAAGGCCACAAGAAATGTTGTACAGGTCCGTCGGGGCTGTGGATACCGTGTCATAGTGCCTTTCGTCTCCTGCTGTCGGTTACCGTTTACACGGCGTACGGACGGCTAGCCGCCCGTGCCCAATCGCATCAGCAGGGAGAATCCCATCGTTCCACCGGCGTTCTCGACGCGGTAGAGGATCTTGTTCTGTCCCTGCTGGAGCTCCACCGGCTGGAGGTTTTCGGTGGCGTTGTAGGGCTTGCGTTCTTTGGGGCTCTTCCAGACCAGCTTATCGTTGATCCAGAGTTTGCCATAATCGTCGGTGCCCGTGGCGATCCACACGGTCCGGGGGGCGTCGGAGTAGATTTCCGTAAACGCGTACCAGATCCCGTAGGAAGTCACATGCTTGGGCTCGATCTTCCAATACGCCTGCCTTGAACTGCCCGCGTGGCCGACCTTCTTGTACTGCCAGCGCAGCTTCACTCCGCCCTTGCCGGTAAACACGTCATCAAGGTTCACGTTGGCCTCGGGACCGAAGCGAACGTCGAGGTTCTCACGGCGCTTGTCGCCCGGGAAGGGCCCGATGATGTACCATGAATCGACGTACATCCAGTCCGCGGTGCTGGGGGTGTCGCTGGTCAGACGTCGTCCCGGAACGGCCCGGAAGCTGCCCGGGTCGTGGCGGTACATGTCGTTGATTTCGTCGGGCATCAGCTCTGGCCCGTTGTAGCCGATCATCGCGACTTCGTCGCCGCTGACATCCACGTTGATCCCCGAACCGGTCTGGCCGGACTGCTTCCGCGTGAACTCCAGGAGCTTCTTGGCGTAGGCCCCCATTTCGCGCGTCTCGATGGTTGCCTTGCGGATTTCGCTCTTGAATGCTTCGAGCGTTTCGCCCTTCTCGGTGATGTCCGCGTAGAGCGGACCGTTTGGCCGACCGTCCAGTTCCGGGCGCGTCGGGCGAGGGGTCGTCGAGGCGTCAAAGGCTTCGCGATAATCGTAGCCTTCATTGACGACCAGCGTCCGTGCGGCGAGGAACTCGCGATAGAGCGTCACCATTTCCTGCTCTCTGGCGCGAATCACGTCGTAGACCTTGTGGAAGGACAGGTTCTCCACCGACTGCTCAGCCAGGGCGCGATACTTGCGTTCCTTGCTGTCCAGCACGCTGTCCAGGTCCACCTGAACCCCGGCGTCCTCCATTCGCCTGTCACGAATGGCGCGCATCGCCTCGATATCCTGGTAGATCTCCTCGGCCTTGCGAACCAGTCGCTGGCGCCGCTTCTCGCGGTAGTTGTTCACCACCTCGCGCATCATGCCCGGACCCAGGATGTCGGTCTTCGCCGAGGCGTCGTAGATGAACACCAGAAAGGCGCCCATCCCGATCAGCCCGGCCCAGAGCACCGCCGAAGAGAGAATGCTCCCGAGGCTTCGTTTCGGTTCAAATTGATCGGCCATGATAGATCTCCTATTGGGACATCTGTGTTCGCATGCCCCACTTGGTCAGTCCATAGTGGGTCAGTTGGTCCCAGATGGGCATCAGATGGCGGACCTTGGCGTCGCGATCGAGCTCGAAGCGGACTTTCGTGTCCGGATCGTTCTCGGAGACCCGCCGGATCTCTTCCAGCAGGCCCTGCATGTTGACCTCGGATGAGCCGACGTAAATCGTCCCTCCCTCCGTCACGCGGATGACCAGGTCCCTATCCTTGGGCTTGGTCAGTTCGGCGTTGGCCGTCGGGGTCGGCAGCGTGATCTTGAGGTCTTTGATGGACTTCTTGGTCACCGCGATGACGATGAAGAAGATCAGCATCAGGAACACGCAGTCGATCAACGGGCCCATCTGGACTTCCTGGGATTCATTCTCGTCGTGCTTAACCTTCATTGCTGCCACCCTTCTTCAGGAACCATGCATTCTGCAGGTTGGACACCTCTTCGCCGAGGATGCTCGCCAACACACCCGTGCGGGACTTGAAATAGTGGAACAGGCCCAACGCCGGCAGCGCCAGAATCAGGCCGCCTGCCGTGGTGACCAGTGCCTTGCCGATGTCGCCGGCCAGGGCGGCCGGGTCGTCCATGGTGCCCACGACGTTGATCGTCGCGAAGGCGCCCATCAGGCCCAGCACCGTACCCATCAGACCCATCAATGGGCTGAGCGTTCCAACCGCCGCCAGCGGATAGGTGCGTCGGCTGTGCATGGAGAAGTCGCGCTCGGCGATCTCGCCGGCGACCGTGTTGATGTGATCGAAGTCGTTCTCGCGGTGCTCAGCCATAAACGCGATGATCTTGCCCAGCGTGCTGTTGCTCTGCTTGCCGAGCTTGACGATCTGGTCGTACTGCCCTTCGTTCCAGAGCTTGTTGGCGCGGGCGGCCAACCCGTGCGGGGCGATCTTGCCGCGGCGAAGCGTGATGACGCGATCCACGGCGAACACGAAGGCGATCAACCCGAGGAAGCCCAGGAACCACATTGTGGTCCCGCCGACCTGCCATTGCTTGACGAAGTCCTGCTTCGCCTCGGAGAGTTTCTCGCCGATTGTCTTGGGGCCCTTTTCGTCGAGCTGACCGGCCATCTCATTGGCGTCGTCGGCCTGGTTGGCGTCCTGAGCGGACCCGTCCTGCGCCATCGCCGGAGCGACCATCACCGAGGCAAATGCCACCATCGCAACAGTGACCATCAGCACAAACCATGTCTTCTGCGTCATCATGAATGTCCTTCTCGTTGCCTGAATTGTTCCGTCCCCGCAGACACCGTGCCCGCCAGGGATTCTCATTGTTCCTGCCCGGGCCCATCGCCCGGGAGAATCCTGCTGCCATCAAATCGAACCCGCAAATCGCCGATAGCGACCGGCGTTTTCAGTAAATGTCCGGGAAAAACACTTCCGCCCCATCGCCGACCTGAGGCGTCATGGCCGCCGGCCGACGGATCAATCCCCCCCTTGTCGGCCTGGGCGGCGCGTCTGAACATACAATGCGCCATCTCGCGGGAAGTGCCTCTGGTCGGCCACTTTCTTTCCGGCGGGGTCCCGCTGAGATGGGGGGGCTCAACCGCCGGCCGAGTCGAGCACGTTCATTTCCTCGGCCGACAGTTCGACATCCAACGCACCGAGGTTCTCGTCGAGCTGATCGAGCTTGCTGGCCGAGAACAACGGAATCACCGGCGGGTCGGAGTGAATCATCCACGCCAGCACGAGCTGATTGGCGGTGCAGCCTTTCGCGTCGGCCATCGCCTTGAGCGCTTCGAGCCGGATGGTGTTCTCGGGCGTGTCGAACTTGATCCTGCCCCCGAAATCACGGTCGTCGCGGGTGTAGGAACCCCGGACCAGCGGAGAATAAGCAACCGGCGTGACCCTCTCGGCCTTGCAGCAGCTCATGAGCTCGTCGGTCGCCGGGGGCCAATGGCGATAATCAACCCACAGCTTGGGTCGAAGATAGGTATGGCTGTTCTGCACCGCCACGTAACGCGACCAGCCCTTCAACTCACTGACGGTCAGCGCCTTGGCCAGCCGCCATGCGAGATTGTTGCTGGCGCCGATAAATCGCACCTTGCCGGCCTGGATGAGCTTCTCGAACGCTTCGAGCGTCTCGGCCAGCGGAGTGTCCCAGTCGTCGTTGTGGGCGTAGTAAAGGTCGATCGTGTCCACCCCAAGCCGCCGGAGCGACTTGTCGCACTCGCGCAGGATCACGTCGGCCTTCAGCGTCTTCTCCGCCCCGCCCAGCTCATCGCCCGGATAGGCGAACCCCACCTTGCCGGCCAGGAACAGCGACTCGCGATTGCCCCGGTCCTTCATCCAGCGGGACAGGAGCTTCTCGCTCTCCCCGCCCACGCCGCCTTCGATCCAGTGGGCGTAGACGTTGGCTGTGTCGATGAATGTCCCGCCGGCGTCGCAGTACCGATCCAGCAGAGCTCGGGAGGGTTCTTCGTCCGTGCGCGTGCCGAACAGCATCGCGCCGAAGCACAACGCCGAGACATCCACGCCGGTGTCACCGAGGGGAAGGGTCTTCATGGAGGGCAGCTCCTTTGGGTTCGGGATCGAAACTCCATAGAACCCTAGAATCCGCGATGGGATCCGTCAATGAGCTGGTTACGAAAAGAGGTCGGCCGCCGGCCTGCGGAGACGGGATATCTCAGCACTCGAAGTGGTCTGCCTCTTCGGCACGTACGCTCTGGAGGAACCCGCACTGGAGGCAGTCACGCATTTTCTCGGCGATGCTCCCCTGGACGTCCCCGCCGCACAGCGTGCCGGCCACCCGCCAGCAATACCGTCCCGCGCATCGGCCGCGATTGACGGTGTCGCACTCCTCCGCTTGGCTGGCCGGACAGACGCCCAGCTCCCCGGTCCGGTCGCCCCCATGCTGGCGACGACAGTTATGGTACTCCCAGCAGTTTTCCGCCATACTCCCCGCTCCCACAAAGAGATCCCACAAAGCCCACCGATTCCTTCACCCCTATCGGCCGAAACCGCGACGACCTGAAACCACGGGACATTCTTCTGCCGCGAAACGTTCCGCCCCCGCTCGACCCGCCCCTGCCAGCCGTGGTATGCTCCCACCACACAGCCGACGCCCATGACCGCACTGGACTGGACCATTTTCGCTGCCTACCTCCTGGGCGTGCTCGCCCTGGGCAGCATGCTGATGCGCCGCAAGGACCGCCGCGCCGCGGGAGAATATCTGCTCGCTGGGCGATCCATGCATTGGTTGCCCGTCGGCCTGAGCGTGATGGTCACCGCCTTCAGCGCCCTGAACTACCTTGCCTTCTCCACCGAAATCGCACGCAACGGCCTGTACGTCGCGCTGTCGCTGCCGGTGTTCGTCCTGGTCGCACCGGCCATCACGCGGGTCATCATGCCCTTCTTCTACCCCATGAGGCTCACCAGCGCATACGAGTACCTCTCCCGCCGCTTCGATTCCCGCGTCCGCCGGCTCGCCAGCGCCATCTTCGTCCTGTGGCGCGTCGCATGGTTGGCCGTCACGCTCCATGCTCTCTGCGCCGTGCTGGCGGTGGTGACCGGCGCGCCGTTCCCGGCGATGGTGGTCCTGGTCGGCGGGGTCGCGACGCTCTATACGCTCGTCGGCGGAATGCGCGCGGTGATGTGGACCGACGTCCTGCAGTTCGGCGTGCTGCTGGTGGGCATCGTCGCCGGAGTGGCCGTCTGCGCCGCCCGCATGCCCGGCGGGCTGGTCGGGCTGTTTCATTTCGCCGTCGACGAGGGGCTCACCCGCCCGTTCCAGCCCTACGACCCCGCCCTGTTCTCGCTCGACCCGACCGTCCGCATCACGCTGCCGTCGGCCCTGATCGGAACGTTCGTCGCCTTCCTTGCACGCTACGGAGCCGACCAGGTCGTCCTGCAGCGATACTTCACCGCCCGTTCGCTCAAAGACCTCCGCCGCAGCTTCCATCTCAACTACGTCGCAGCCGTCATCACACTGGGATCGCTGGCGATTCTGGGGTTCGCCATCCACGCCTTCGCCGCCCGCGCAGGTGTGTCCGGCAAGCCGGTGATGGTTTTCGGGGCATTCGTCGCCGCCCTGCCGGCAGGGCTGACCGGGCTGATCGTCGCCGGATTCGTCGCCGCCGCCATGAGCAGCGTGGACAGCGCCATTCACTCATCCGCCTCGGCGGTGCTGACGGACTTCGCCCGCTCCGGGCCGGCCGCCGCGCCATCCCGCCAGGTGCGCAACGCCCGCCTGCTGACACTCGCACTGGCAGTCGCCGGGATGACCGCAGCCCTGTTCGTCGGGCGCCTGGGCCCGCTGTTCGCCCAGGCCAATCGCATCATCAACGGGCTGGGCGCTCCGCTGCTGGCGATTATCCTCGCGGGGATGTTCACCCGGTGGATCAATGCCCCCGGCGTGCTGGTGGGCGGGCTTCTCGGCACGCTCACCAGCATCGCGGTGAGCCTCACCGTCGACTCGCTCTCGCTGCACTACTACGCCGTGGTGAACCTGGCGATCACGCTGACCGCCTGCATGGTGGCCTCGCTGATCGCCTCGACCCTCGGCCACCGCCCCACGCGGGCGCAGCTGTCGTGGACATACGCCGCCCGGCGACGGGCCACACGGGGAGACTGACATGCGAACGGGAATCCTGCTTCGGACCATCATCGCGATGAACCTGCTGGTGCTCGGCGTGGGCGGCGCGGTGGGCTACCTCGGCGCGCAGGCGGCCGGCGAACTCGTGGAACAACGCCTGCTCGGACAGGTCTCCAAAAACGCCGCCGGGCTGGTGGGACGACTGAACCTGCCGATTACCCCCACGCTGATGGGCCACCTCGAGCGGATCTTCGGCGTGGACGTCGCCGTCCGCGACACCGGGGGAGACTGGCTGGCGTCGTCCCTGTCGGCCACGGACACCGCCACGCTGCGACGAACACTCAAAAACGCCCCCCTGCCCGAAACACTCACGCTGGGGGGCGCGGAATACCACCTTCGCCTCCAGCCGGTTCCTCCCGCTCCCGGCGCCCGCAGCAACGCCCACCGCCTGGAACTGCTGCTGCTGGTTCCCGCCGAGCAGATCGCCCGCGCCCGCCATGCCGCCCAGCGACGGGTGGCTGTGGTGGCGGTCCCCGCCGTGGCGGCCGCCACCGTGCTGGCGGCGATCCTCTCGCTGACCATCGCCCGACCCATCCGACGCCTCGCCGACGAGATGGACCGCCTCGCCGACGTCGACGCATCCGAACTCTCCCACACCCAGCCCCGGCCGCACTCCCGAGGACCGGCGGAAGTCGCCCAGCTCGCCGAGTCGTTCGACCATCTTCTGGGGCGATTGACCGACGCCCGGGACCAACTGGCCCGCAAGGAACGATTGGCCGCCGTGGGCACGATGTCCGCAGCGATCGCCCACGAGCTGCGCAACCCGCTGAGCGGAATCAAAATGAACGCCCGCCTGCTGAGAGACGAGCTCACCAACGCCTCTGCCGGCGAAGAGACCCTCGAACTCATGCTCGGGGAGATCGACCGCATGGACCACACGCTGCAGGAGCTGCTGGACCTGGCAAGCAGTTCGCCCCGCGACGGGCAAGTGGCTGTGCGGCTCGAAGCGGTACACGTCGAGAACGTCGCCGAATCGGCAACGCAACTGCTGGCCGGCAAGTTCCGCCACGCCGGAGTCGAGCTGCAAACGCCCAACCGGACCGACCTTCCCCCCGCACGAGGCGACGGGCGGCGCTTGCGACAGGTGCTGGTGAATCTGCTGCTCAACGCGCTCACCGCCACCCCCACCGGCGGGCGGGTGACCGTCTCGCTCAGCGCCGAGGGGGACACGGTTCAACTGCGGGTGTGCGATACGGGAGCGGGTCTCACGCCCACCCAGGCCGAGAGCGTCTTCGAACCGTTCGTGAGCGACACGCCCGGAGGCGCGGGGCTGGGGTTGTACGTCTCGCGGGGAATCGTGGAAGCCTGCGGCGGAACGCTGGAGTACGAGCCCGCCGAGACGGGCGGCTGCTTCGTGGTGACGCTCCCCCGCGCGTGATCACATCCCGGTGACGTCCTTGTAGAGCTCGGCGTGCTGCTGAACGTTTCTGTCGATATCGTACAGCTCCCGGACGCGTCGCAGACCGGCTTCGCCGTAGCGGGTGCGGGCGTCCTCGTCGCCGGCGAGCGAAACCATCGCCTCGGCCAGACCCTGAATATCCTCGCTGTCGACGAGCAACCCCGTTCGGCCATGGACCACTACGCCGCGAAGCCCGGGCACGCTCGTGCCGATTACCGGCAGGCCGGCCGCCATCGCCTCGGCCGCCACCAGCCCGAAACCTTCCCACCGACTGGGCAGGACCAGCGCGTCGGCCGCCGAGAGCACGTCGGCAACGTTGTTGACGAACCCCAGAACGCGGCAGTGCTCGCCGCCCTCGCCTACCTCGGCGTAGGTTCGCACGATGGGCTCCAGCGGACCCTCCCCGGCGATGACAATGTCCATCGGCTCGCGCCGGGCCCCGAGGTGTGCCAGCGCCGAGACCAACAGGTCCACGCCCTTCTGCGGGTCCAGTCGGCCGACAAACGCCAGCAGACAACGCTCCTCCTCCACACCCCATTGCCTTCGCAGCGACGCCCGGCGTGCGGGATCGCAGGTGTAGGTGTCCACGTCGATGCCGTTGGGAATGACGGTGTATCGGGACGCGGGCAGCCCGCTCAGCCAACTGTGATGATCGCGGACGTCCGGCGAGACGCACACGATGCGACTGCAGGCGTCGGCTGTGAACCGCGACCAGGCGAACTGCCACGGACGCCAACGCCCCTCGGCTACGTGCACGCTGTGAACCACGTGCGGGATGCCCACCCACGCAGCGGCCGATCGACCCACGAGATCGGCGTGGAACAGGTGCGTGTGCAGCACGTCAGGCCGCCACCACCTCAGCGTGCCCACCAGGCGCATGAACTTCGACACGTCCCATCGACCTCGCAACCCCAGCACCTCCACGGGGTAGCCAAGCCGAGCGAGCCAACCGGCCACCTCGCCGCCGCGCAGCGACACCACGCGCACGTCAAACCGCTCCGGGTCCAGCCGACGCGTCAACTCGAAGACGCAACGCTCAGCCCCGGATGGGCGAAGCTCGGTGATCATCTGCACGATGCGGATTCGTCGGTTCATAGTCGTGACATGGGCATCCTGCCCATGCAGACACGGCCTGGAAGGCCGGGCTGCGGGAACGCCGGGGCGCGTTGCGCTATCCATTCTCGCTGGAAAGAGTGCTTCTGCAAGGGTAGACTGCTTCCGGCCCGTATCAGGAAAGGACGTCATGCCCCATTTACCCACGCGAAGCGCGCTTGCCGCCCGCATCGATCACGCGAATCTCAAACCCACCGCCACCGACGACGATCTGCAGCGCAACTGTGACATCGCCCGCCGCCGGGGCTGCGCGAGCCTGTGCGTTCGCCCTTTCGAGGTCGGCCGGGCCGCTAATCTGCTGGCCGGCTCGGGCGTGGCGGTCGGCACGGTCGTCGCCTTTCCGCACGGGTCGGCCCACTCGTGCGCCAAGGCCGAGGAAGGCCTCATCGCCCGGGAACAGGGAGCCGAGGAAATCGACATGGTCCTCAACATCGGCAAGCTCATCGAGGGCGACCTGGACTACGTGACGCGGGACATCGCCGCGGTGGCCGATGCGACGGGCGACTGTCCGCTGAAGGTGATCCTGGAATGCTGCTTCCTCACACCCGAGCAGATCGTCGCCGGCTGCCGGGCGGCCGAGCAGGCCGGCGCCAACTACGTGAAAACCTCCACGGGCTTCGGCGAGTACGGGGCGCGCGTGGAGGACGTGACACTCCTGCGGCGGAGTGTTCCGGGCTTCATGAAGGTCAAAGCCGCCGGGGGAATCCGCACGCTGGACGACGCCCTGGCGATGATCGCCGCCGGGGCCGACCGCCTGGGGACCTCCTCCACCGAGGCGATTCTCTCCGCCCTGCCACAGTGACGGCCGATCAACTCTTGGCGGCGCGGACCATTTCCTCGACGCTGGTAACCGCCCCGCCGCAGATCCGGTCGGCCGCCCCGTAGTAGACGGTCATCGTTCCGTCTTCATCGACCACGAGCCCGTTGGAGAACACGCAGTTGCCGTACACGCCCTTGCGTTCGTAGTCGGTCTCGGGCGAGAAGACCGGCTGGGACGCCCGGGAGAGGAGCTTCTCGGGATGGTCGAGATCCGAGAGCATTGCCCCGAGGCTGTATTTTCCGGTCGCGTCGGCGGCGTGGTAAATCTCCAGCCAGCCGTCGTCGGTTTTGATCGGCGGCGCTCCGCACCCGACCCGCTCGGACTCCCACGTGTCGACCGACGGTTCGAGCGTGACATCGTGGTGTCCCCAGCAGTTCAGATCCGGTGAGTAGGCCGTCCAGATGCTCGCGAGGTTGAACTCGCTCTTGTAAGGCCGATGCCGCGCCACGTACTGCCCCCGCACCTTCTCAGGGAAAATGCACACATCCTTCTGGTACGGCGGGAAGATCAGCCCGTGCTTGTCGAACGTCTTGAAATCGGTCGTGCTGGCCAGGGCGACCGTCACGCCGCGCCCGCTGACGGCGGTGTAGGCAATCCAGAACTTACCCTCCAGCCACGTGATGCGAGCATCCTCACAGCCGTAGGACTCGAACTGCGTGGTCGGATAGATCGCCGGTTCCGGATCGAACGTGAAATTCCGTCCGTCGCTGCTGCGCGCCACCCGCAGGTGCGAAAGACTCGTCAGCAGCATCATTCCGTTGAGGTAGTACCCCCGGGCGTCGCGGATTTCCAGGTGCGGATCGTCCTTGGCGATCGTACCGGTCTCCAACTCGTCGCTCTCGGCGTTGTGACGCACGTACTTCAGCCAGTTGCCCTCGGTGGGAGCCTCCTCACCGACGCGCACCAGCAGGATAATCTCGTCGCCGAAACGCGTGGCCGCCGGGTTCAGCGTACACATCACGCGAAGGTCCTCGCGCGTAGGTTTCAGATCGTCCGGGGTCAGTAAGGGGTTCTCGTTCAGTCGCTCCATGATGTTCCTTCAGTCGTTACCGGAGAACTTCCTGCCGCAGAAAACACGCGGCCACGAACACTCTAGCCACAGAGGGCACAGAGTCACTCAATCCTTTTTCATCTAGGCTTATCGCTTGCATGGCCCGTATCTTCCCCCCTGAGCGCATGCTCTAATTCCCTTAGTGGGTCAGAAGGAATCCCCAAGTATTGGTAAACACTCGTCAATCCCAGCAGCGCCGTTTCCACGAAAATGATGTCACGCGCTGTCGATTCGGGGCTGTATGCGCCAAGTTCGAACCCATCTTCCTTTGGTGTCAAACAACGGTGAAAGCCGTACTCTCCGTGCGAGCACTCACAGAGAATTTTGAATGTCGGATAGCAGTCCACGCCCCTTTCCATATGGAGTGGTATGCTCTTAGCAATCTCCTTGTTGCTCGGAAGTCTCGTGGGTATACCGTTCTCTTCTTGAGCTTTCAGAAACGATTTGTTCTCTTGGATCTGCTTCTCACAGCGCTCCTTCTTGTCAGGCTGGTCGTCCCATTTCGCAGCCCATGCCTTACATCTGTTAGTATGCTGACGCACACAATCGGCATGCCACATTAGCACTCGTTCTCTGATCTCGTTCGGTTCGGCCAGAACCCACGCCACTCTCAACCCGTACTCGAATGCCACCCGAAGAACGCAGTCGCCCACGTCCCAGTCGCCCCCGTCATATGCCTTAAGGGCATACCCCAAGTACGGATCGACTCGGTCCAGATAGAAGCGGATTGTGTCAGCGATCCCAATTCTTTGATCACTACGGGGAGCCTTGCTCACTTCTTCACCTGCTATCTCAAGCGCAGCCGTCAATGCTTCCCCTATACAAGCCCAAGCATGTGATTTCGTTGGATGAGTCATAATGACCGCCAGAGAAGCCTGCTATCAAATCAGTTTCGGCCCGTATACATCCTATGGATTCCCTTCCACGCGCCGCGGATGTAGTCCAGCATGGACCACAGCGTCACGGCGATCAGCAGGCCCGAAAGGCTGTGGATGGCCCAGATCGCTGCCGTCGCAAACGCCGGAAACGCCCCGCCCACCCACACGCACGCGACCACCACCGGGGCGACCACCGCCTGCACGACGGCCTTGATCTTCCCGCTCCAGCGGGCCGAGGTCTTCCCGCCCGTGCGGGCCTGGATGATCCGCGTGTAGCTCACGACGATATCGCGAAACCCCATCACCAACGGCACGGCGATGGTGATCCATCCCACCAGCGCCAGGGCGAAGAACATAATCAGCCGAGAGAGCGAATCCATCAGCGGGTCCAGCAGGCCACCCAGTTCGGTGACGTTCCCGGTTCGACGGGCGAGTTGTCCGTCCAGCGTGTCGGTAATCTCCCCGACGATGGCCACGACGATGATGCCCGCCGCCATCACCAGCGACAACCCCTCGCCCGCATCGGCCAGGCCCACCAGCGCCGCGAAGACCGCCGCGAAACCCAGCCGGCTGAACGTGATGAGGTAGATCGTCGCCTTCATTGAGTTCTCGGGTCCAACCAGAGTTCGGTGTCGCTCCAGCGGGGCGCCTCGAACGGGCCCGGTGTGTCAGCGTCGCGCCGGGGCTTGCCGCTCCAGGTGCAGCCGGGCAGGTCGTCGGCCGACGGCAGCGACGCCGGGGCCTCCCCGGCCGACAGCGTCATCACCAGCGTCGCGTCGTCGAGATTCACGCCCGCCTCGAACCATCGCGCCCGCTCCTCGAACCCGTGGAACTCGCCCCACGCATCCAGATCCAGCCACTCGTCGACGTGAAACAGCCGGAAAGGCCCGTCCTC
The DNA here is from genome assembly GCA_046541875.1 of Phycisphaerae bacterium. GTDB lineage: Bacteria > Planctomycetota > Phycisphaerae > SM23-33 > SM23-33 > CAZFPT01. Next base: position 29,762 of record JBKHCL010000030.1, read on the forward strand.
GTTGCCGCCGGTATAGGCGTTGGCGTCGCAGATGTTGTCGGTGTTCACCAGCGCCACGAACCGCCGACAACTCACGAAGGCGTTGCGTTCCACGCGGTGACGCCGCGAGCACGACCCCCGGCCATACACGAAGCGGTCGGCCTGGCCTTGCGGGAGATACACGCCGAATCCCTCGACGTTGGCGAAGAGGTTATGATCGATCGTCAGATAATCCGTATCGTGGGCGTACACCCCGTGCCCGCCGGCGTCGTCGACAGTCTTCGATCCGATCACGATGTTGTTATCGATTCGGCTTGGGGTGTGAGACGCCTCCGCGAAGATGCCGCCGAACAGGCTGTGGACGTTCACAATGAGGTTGCCCGTCACCCGCATGTTGTGGTTGGCGAAGTCCAGCCACATGCCCGAGCCGTTTCGGATCCGCCGCACCACGTTCCGCCGCAGCAGCGAGTGTTCGTTGCGATGGAACTTGATACCCGCCGACTCCCACATAGGCTCCACGTCATGCCAGCAGCAGTCCTCCACGAGATTGTCCTCAATGAGCCCGTGCTCCAGGTGCAGCCCCGCCAGCCCGCACACGCCGCATTCGCGCACCACGTTCCGGCGTAGGATGTGCCCGCCGCCGGTGGTGAGAAACTCCCGTCTCGGGTGCCCCTTGCCCACGTCGATGCCGACCGCGTTGACCTGCTCGACGGTGCAGTCCTCGATCACCCAGTGATGCCCCCGGACAGCCGAGACCGCGCCCTCCTGCGGGATGAACGGGAACGGATTGCCCGCACAACGGAAGGTCAACCCGCGCAGGCGGATGTACCCCAGCTCGGGCGTGTCCGGCGCGAAGCACTGGGCGCGGGCGGTGGCCTCCCATTCGCACTGGTTGGGGTCGGCGTCGTCAAACGGACGGACGTAGACCATCAGCCCCGAGGGATCAGGCCAATAGCGCCCGGGCCCGCCGGCGGCGAGTTGTTCGAAGTCGTCGGTCTGCTGCAGCCGACGCCCGTTCTGGAAGACCAGCCCGCAGCGCTTCACCAGCGTGGGGAAGATGTCGGCCTGGGCCTGGTTGAACCCGCCGACATTGCCGGCGACCGCGCGATTGGCCATCGTGAACGGATTGCGCCCGATGAACCACTCGCGCGGCAGCACCGCCTGGTAGATGGCGACATCCTCGCCGCCGGCCAGCCTCATCCAGTTGTCGGTGAGTTGCCACGGGCCGGGAATGATCTCGCCACCGGTGATGACGACCTCCTCCCCGTCGACGGCCTGGTAGGTAATCACCGCCTCCGGGCCGTCGCCGCCGCGCGTGGGACGGACGCACTCGCGGTACACCCCCGCCCCGATGCGCACGCAATCGCCCGGGCCCGCAAGCTCAGCCGCCCGGGAAATGGTCTTCAGCGGCGCCTCGGCGGTTCCGGTATTCTCGTCGGACGCCCCGGGGTGCTCGCGGGCCACGACAAACGTTTGGCCGGCAGGCTCGGCGGGAGTCCAGAAGGCGAACTCGCGTCCGTCGGGCAAAATGGCGGTGGGATCGTTGCTCATGGAATCACCTTTCGATGCACGTCGTCTCGGGCGGACATTACACCGGATCGTATGCGCCGACGCAACGGGCACGTTTGAGCGAGGAGGTAACCCCGCCCTACCGGTCGGCTGCGAGGATCGCGTCGGCGATGGCATCGGGCGTTTTGCCGCTGCAGTCAACCCGGACGTGAGCCCATCGCTCATACAACGGCCGACGCTGGTGATAGATGATCTCGACGGTCTCTCCCGGCCACATGACCACGCCACGGGTATCGAGGTTGGTCAGGCGGGTCTGGATCTCCTCGAGCGGAACGTCCAGCCACACGACCAGACCCAGCGCGCGGAGATGCTCGCGGACCGCGTCGGAGAACACCACCGACCCGCCGGTGGATACCACCGTACCCGAGCAGTCCAGCGAGAGCAGGCAGTCCTCCTCGATGCGGCGGAACCCCACGACGCCCTCGGTATCGAGAATCTGCTGGAGCGGTCGGCCTTGGCGGGCCTCGATGAGCGCGTCGGTATCGAGAAAGGCAAGGTCCGTCTGGTCGGCCAACCGTCGGCCGACGGTGCTCTTGCCCGCACCGGCCATCCCGATCAGGACCACGTTGTCAGCGTCGTCAGCCATGGAAGGCAAGTATACGCCGGTCGGCAGTGGAGTTCCAACGGCCCTGGGATTGCGGATTTCCAGGCGAAAAGGCGGAGTGCCCCCGCGCCGGGCCGCCGGGCTGGAGGAGGCGTTTATCTTCCGTCACTGACTTGTGATTCGCATTCTTCACCCGCCATCGCCCGTGTCCGACATTTTCCGGGGGCGATT
>JBKHCL010000117.1:0-9178 GCA_046541875.1 Phycisphaerae bacterium
ACGCCGGTGTTTATCCGCGCGCATCCGACGATCCCTTGCGCCGTTCCGCCGGCAAACCACCTCGGTTTTGCGGATACCACACCCTCCCGCGAGCAAGGCGTATCTCGACGTTTTGAATCAGCGGGTTCGATCCCGGTGGTTCGCCAGCCCTACAAGGATAAAATGCGCATCCCATTCGCAGGAGTTGCCCCGCCTGCCGGCGGGCCCGAAGCTCGTCGGACCCGCCGGGGGAATCGTGTCTGCTGTGGGGCTTACTTCTCGGGGGTCAGCAGGACGAATCGTTTGTCGCCCTGCGGCGTCATCAGTCGCAGCCGAACGCCCACGCCGCTCTTGACGGCGGCGACGGTGTCGGTGAACTCTTTGACCGTCTCGACGCGTTTGCCCTGCACTTCGAGGATCAACTGCCCCGGGCGAATGCCGTTCTCCGCTGCGTCGCTGTTGGGCGCGACGTCACTGATCAGCACGCCGCGGAGGCTGCTGTCGTAGCCGGCCTTCCTGGCCAGTTCGGGCGTGAGCGTCTCAACGGTCAGCCCGAGCTTCTCAGCCGGCGCCCGATCCTTCGCAGGCTTATCGTCCTCGCCGCCGAACGTAGCCCACATGTCTTTGGGCTGTTCGGTGATGGTCACCTTCTTCGTGTCCCGCTTGCCGTTGCGGAAGATCTGAAACGCGTAGGTCTCTCCGGGCTTGAGCGTGGCAACCTTGTTACGCAGTTCGTTGGTGTTATTGATACCCTCGCCGGCAATGCCGGTGATGAAGTCGCCCGCCTGGAGGCCCGCCTTGTCGGCAGGGCTGCCGTCGACCACCTGGTGAATCAGCGAACCGTTGGTGGTCGGCAACTCGAAGCTCTTGGCCATTGCCTGATCGATGTCGCCGATCTTCACGCCGAGATAGCCTCGCACGACTTTGCCGGTCGCGATGAGCTGCTCCATGATGTGGCGGACCATGTTGGACGGAATGGACAGCCCGATCCCCTCGTTGACGCCCGTTCGCGAGACGATCGCGGTGTTGATTCCGATGATCTCGCCCCGCATGTTCACCAGCGGGCCGCCCGAGTTGCCGTGGTTGATGGCGGCGTCGGTCTGCAGGAAATCCTGGTACTGCCCGCCCCGGCCCGTTGTGCGACCCATCGCGGAGATGATGCCCGCGGTCACCGTCTGTTCGAGCCCCTCGGGCGAGCCGATCGCCAGCACCCAGTCGCCCACGGCCATCTCGTCGCTGTCACCGAGCTTGGCGCCGATGAGCTGCTTGGGCTTGATCTTGATCACCGCCAGGTCGGTCGGCGGGTCGGTGCGGATCCACTCGGGGGTGAACTCGCGCCCGTCCTTGTCGTGCAGGACGACCTTGACTTCCTCGGGCTTGGCGTCGCGCACGACGTGATGATTCGTCAGGACGTATCCGTTTTTGGCGTCGACGATGACGCCACTGCCCAGCCCGCGCTGGACGTACTCCCGCGGCGACGGCTGGCGGCCCGGCATTCGGCCGAAGGGGCTGTTCTCGCCGAAGAACTCGCCGAACGGGTCGCGCGGCGTGCGGCCGTTGCCTTCGAGGGTAACCTTTTTCTCGACGCGGATTTCCACCACCGCCGGCTGAACCGCCCGGGAGACCGCCCGGAACAGCGTGGAGAGACGGTCGTGGTCTTTGAGCTTCGAGAGGTGCTCGATGTCCGCCTCGTTGCGGCCCATCTGGTCGGCGTAGGCGATCTGCCGGACGAACATGGGGCCCACGACCACCGTGGCCAACGCGATCAATGCGATCAACGCCATCGGAAGGATCAAGCCGACTCTGGAGAGTGTTGTCTTCTTCATGGATGCGTGCTCCTTACTGTCGGGCCGACCACCGGTACGGGGCCGCCCTGAATCCCTGTACTCACGTGCCATTCTATTCACCCGGTGTTACGTTCCAACCCCGCCGGCGGGTTCACGGATTTTTCGGATCATCTTCTCGCTTCCGCCACCGCCACACCCAGATGACCCCCATCGCCAGCAGGTACACGCCCGCCGCCGGCAGGGTCCGGGTCCGGACCATCGCACCCGGCTCGGCGGAGGTCCGCCAGGTCAGGTCGATCGGCGCGACCTGCCCCCATGTTTGCGGGTTCACGGGCAGCCACTTGAGCGTTTCGATCGCCTCATGGCTGGGTGGCTGGGCACGCCGGCGACCGGCGGAAACGGGCATCGCCAGGGGGTTTTCGTAGATCACCACGTTCGGGTCGCCGGCGCGGAGGGCGGGCAGCTCGACCACCTTGCGGTATACCGGCTGCCCTGGTGCGATGACGTCGCCGGGCAGGCGCGGCAGGAAGACAGTCGCCTCGCGCAGGGAGACGTCCCGGATTTCGATGGGTCTCTCGCTGAGCGTGGAAAACCGCAGCCACGCTTGCCGCGGTGGGTCGTCGCTCACCACGAGGTCGGCCTCGACGTGGCGCCACCGTCGGCCGATCTGCTCGGGGGCGATCAGTTGCCCCATCCCCTCGTCCCACACCCAGTTTCCGTCCGCGTCGAACCAGAAGATCTCGACCTTCAGCCACAGGGCGGCTCCGTGATTCGGCCCGCGCACGTCGAATGCGACGCGGTAGCGTTTGTCCGCCTCCACGCCCACCGGCAGGCGCGCCTCCGACGGCCAGGAAAGCAGCGGCGCCCGCAGGCGGAAGCCTCCTTCGATTTCCTCGGCGGTTCGCAGATCGATGGGCTGATCGTTCACCAGCTCGGGCCCGATCAACTCGGCGGCGTTCGGATCCGGCGCGACGACCGACTCGATCACCGCCCGTTTGGCCGGGTCGGCGACCAGCAGGTAGCGCACGCTGTGCAGGCTCAGCAGGTGGTTGGTCCGCACCAGCCATTCCCACTGGACGTGTCGGCCGTAATGATCGAAACCCAGCAGGTGGGCGTGGGCGGGGTGCTGCCACGGGCCATAGGTGGAGATGGTGGCGATGTCCATCGCCTCGCATGTCTTGGGCAGCAGGAGTTCGGCGGCCCGGCTGTGATAGTTTTCGCCCAGTCCCCACACACGGAATTGGTCGACCTCGGCGTGCTTCTTCAACCAGGTCGCTGCCGGCGACGTGTTCGGCGGGGGGGCAGTGGACCAGTCCGGGGGAATGTCCACGAATCGGGCGACCATCACCAGATCGATCGCCAGCAGCGCCACCAGCCACCACGCCCGGCGGACGGGTCGGCGGGCCCAGAAGGTCACGCCGGCCGCCGTGACGATGCACGTGGTCAGCGGCACCCAGACGGCGGGGTTGGTCGGAATCAGCGCCCGCAGGGCGTCGCCCGGGCCCCCGGCGAACGGGACGATCGGCGGAACGGGAATCACCACCAGTATCGCAGCCCCCACGGCGATCAGCACCAGCGAGGCGGCCATCATCAGCGGAATCCATCGCCTCGCCACGCGCTTCGCCAGCGTGCGCATCGACCGGGCCAGGTCACCGTCGCGGGCGAGCATCGCCTCCAGCCCGCAGGCGGCCAATACGGCCAGGGATGCATCGAGCAGGAGGATCAGCCTCGCCGGGCAGCGGATGCGTCCCAGCAGCGGGACCAGTCGCACCAGGCGATAGGTCGGCAGGTAGTAGCCCAGCATCCAGATCAACGCTCCGATGCCGATCCACGTCCAGACGCGGACGATCGGGCGAAGGGGGTGGGACGGTGGCGGCAGGGCGCCTTTGCGCCGGCGGCCATACAGCGTGCGAATCGCCACGGCCGCCAGTACGAGCGTGACGAGCCCGACGTACGGCAGCATCTCGCAGAGGTGCCACACCCCCCACCATTCCTGCGGATAGAACCCCGGCGTGCGCGAGCCCATGAGCATGGGGAACAGCGCAAGCACCGCCGCTACGGGAAAGAAACTGTTCTCGCCGACGATCGCGTAGCCGATCGCGTCGCGCGTGGAGTGTTCGAGCATGGCCATCGCCGGCGCGATCATCGGGGCTGCCAGGACGGCCGACAGCGCCCATCCCGCCAGCACCGCTCCACCGGCGCGCCCCAACGGGCGGGCGCGCAGCAGGAGGTAGGCCCCCACGCCCAGGCCCATCTGCAGGGCGATTCCCCAGTGACCGGCGGCGATGGTGAGGTAACCGATCGGGACGGCCGCCAGGAAGGCAGCGGACGGTTCGCGTCGCGATCGCTCGATGCACCACAGCAGCCAAGGCAGGTAGGCGGCGGTGTGGAGCATGGCCAAGTGGACGCGATGGCCGACGAGGAACCCGCAGAACATGAAGGCCGGCATGCCCAGCGACGAGGCAACGGTTCGCAGGCCGAGTTGGCGGAGATACGCGGACATCCCCACCCCGGCGATGGCGAACGCCAGGAAGATGTTCAGCGAGTACGCCAGTGCGTTCGGGATGGCTGCGAACAGCCAGGTGGGGGGGTAGAGGACGGCGGACTGGGTATCGCCCATCAGCGGGACGCCGCCGGCTTCGCGGGGGTTGTGGACGGGCCAACGTCCCTGCTGCAGCGAGTCGCCCACCATCGCGCGGAGGGGGTAGTAGTAGATCACGTCGTCCTCGCCTGCCGACAGCGGGTTCGTCCAGAGCGGGTAGAGCACGATCATCGGCAGGGCAGCCAGCACGGCTGTCGCCACCAGCCAGCGCCGGCGGTCGGAGGAGGAAGCGGTCAGGTCGCCAGGTTCGCTCACCGGGGTTGACCTCCGGTGCGGCGGATGGTCTCGATGACGAGTTGCTGGAAGGGCTGATCGGTTCGACTGGCGACGTAGACGGCCCCGCCGGCGGCGCAGGTGCGTTCCACGCCGGTGCGGAACCGCTCGAACTCCGCCCGGCAGGCGTCGATCAGGCGTGGGGTGATATCCAGCGTCAGGGTTTCTCCGGTTTCGGCGTCGGTCAGTTGCACAGGTCCGGTAAGGGTCGCGTCGGCCACGGTCGGGGCGATCAGGTGGACCACTACCGCGTCGCAGCGACGGGCGCGGAGCGTAGCCAGTGCGCCGGCGAGCTGGTCCCCGCAGCCGAGCAGGTCGGAGACGACAATCGCCAGCGTGCCCGGCTCGGCGTGGGCGGCGAATTCGCTCACCGATCGCCCCAGGGCGGTCGATCCGCCCGGAGTCAGGCCCGAGAGGGCCTCCAGCACGGCGAGGAGGTTCTCCTTCGATCGACCAAATCGCATGGGAGCCGCCAATCGGTCGGCGAAGGGGGTAATGCTCACGCGGTCCATCCCCGCCATCGCGACGAACGACAGGGCGGCCGTGGTCTTCAGGGTGTAGCGGAACAGCCCGTCCTGCCCGCCGGGGGCGCCCGAGGCGGAGGTATCCGGCAGCAGGGCGATTTCCGCGTCGGAGTGCTCGTGGAAGAGGCGCACCAGCAGCTTGCCCATTCTTGCGTAGTAGGGCCAATCGATGAATCGCACGTCGTCGCCCGGGGCGTAATCGCGATGGTCGGCGAACTCCAGCCCGTCGCCCACGCGGCGGGAGCGCGACAGGCCCGGCGACTGGCGCGCGGTCAGACGCTTCACGAGCAGGCGCAGCTGTCGGAGCTGGGCGATGAACTCCTCGTCGAAGATGTCGTCTGACGGGGTCATGGGTCGATGGGTCAGTGGGGGCTGTCCAGGCAGGCCTGTTCGCGCAGCAGCAGGAGGCGTCCCAGCTCGTCGGGCGTTTCGGCTTGGAGGAAGCTTTCCAGGGCGTCGTTGTCCGAGAGCATCCGCGCGAGGCGTGCCAGGACGTGCAGATGCGTGCGATCGTCCTTGCAGCAGATCAGGAAGAAGAGTCTGGTGAGTCCGCCGTCCTCGGCCCCGAAGGGAATGCCCCCCGGGGTGAGACCAACGACGACAAAACTCTCGGCGATGTCGTACGGCAGCGGGTGTCGGGGGTGGGGCAGGGCGACGCCCGGAGCGATGGCGGTCGAGCAGAGTGTCTCGCGGTCCTTGATCTCGGCCAACAGCTCGTCCCGGACGTAGACCATCTCGTTCATCTCGGCGACATCCAGCAGGCCTCGGAGCACGCTCTCGCGCGTCTTGGCGCCCAGCGGGACAGCCAGGCCGTCGGTGGGGATCAGCTCGTTGACGATGAGCCGCTGGTGATCGAATCCGTGGTGGAGGCTCACGCCGCGCTCGAGGCGGGCCAGTTCGTCGTGCTTCATCCCGCCCATGCGTTCGAACGCCCAGTGGTCGATCTCGCTCTTGGTGAAGATGAATCGTCCGCCGACCCGTCGGCAGGGGAGCTTTCCGCGCGAGGCGAGTTTGTGGACCTCGCGCTGGTCCATGTGCAGGTAGGCGGCAACCTGTCGATCATCCATCGGTTCGTGCGGCATGGGCGGCTCCGGTGGGTCTCGCTCGAGACTGACGTGATGGTACGCCTCGACGACGATATTGACAAGCCCTGCCTGGAGGCGACCTTCGAGGGGACGTTTGACTTTGCTCCCGGGCGAGCCTACTTTTAAGAGGGGCGGCTGCAGTGGCCTGAGCGGAAAGGAGTTTCGCCGGGTCGGTCGCTGAAACCCCGTCTGAAGGAGCAGGCCATGGCTGATGAGACAGGACGATTTGGTTGGCTGATGAAGGTCTCCAAGGTGGCGATGATCCTGGGGATCGTGCTCTCTGCGCTGCTGGTGGTGCTCGGGGTGGCGGGAATCGTCAAGGCGGTTCCGATGCTCGCTCAAAGCGGCGGTCTGCAGGTGCTGGGCATGGCGGTGGTGACCCTCGTCATCGGTCTGCTGGGCGCGGCCCTGTCGGTGGTCGGCTACGGCGTGGTTGCCGCCCTGGTGCGAAACGAAGCCGGCGTCCAGTCGGCAGCCGAGTACATCCGTCGGATCGAGTCGGTGGCCGAGGAAACCCACCGCGATATCCACAAGCTCACCGATCTCTCGCAGCTCAGCGACCAGGCCAAGAGCCTCATTTTCCGCGAGCGCGAGCTGGAGGCGTTCCGCGAGACCATTCACGCCGACCTGATGGTCCAGGATTACCAGTCGGCGGAATCTCTCGTCGAGGCCATCGAGGAACGGTTCGGGTACGCCGACGAGGCTGCCCGTTTGCGAAAAGAGATTCAGGACTCCCGGGACGGCTCGCTGGAAGAGAAGATCGACGCAGCCATCAGCCGGGTTGACTCGATCCTGGCCCGTCACGATTGGACGCAGGCGGCCCGCGAGGCCCGGCGGATCGTGAGTCTGTTTCCCGACAACGAGAAGGTCGCCGACCTGCCTGAGCGGATCGCCCGGGCGCGGAACGCCCGCAAACGCGAGCTGCTGCAGGAGTACGGCGAAGCCGTCCGCAAGAACGACATCGACGGCAGCATCGCCACCCTGCGCGAGCTGGACCTGTATCTCACGCCGCAGGAAGCGGCGGCCATGCAGGAAAGTGCCCGCGGCGTGCTCCGGGCGAAGCTGCACAATCTCGGCGTGCAGTTCGCCATCTGCGTGACCGATCAGCGTTGGACCGAGGCGATCGAGGTCGGCGAGCAGATCATTTCCGAGTATCCCAACTCACGCATGGCCTCGGAGGTCCGCAGCAAGATGGATCAGTTGCGGTCTCGCGCCGGGGTCTGAGCGGGACGAGGCAGGGCCGCCTCAGCGGCGGCGTTTGGATTTGCGTCGGCGAAGGTCGTTGCGTGTGTGAACGCGCGGTTTGGTGCGGGGCGGTTGTTTCCGCACCCATTGGACGAATGTCCGGATCGGTTCGGCGTCCAGCAGGGCCCGACGGGTATTGTAGATGCGTTCGAGTTCCTTGTTGGTGAACGTCGCGTGGATCGTGTCGTGGCAGGCGCGGCAGAGCATGAGGGTGCGGTCTTTGACTTCATCGCGGGAGAAATCCCGCTTGTTGCGGCGGTTGCTGTGGCGCGTCCGCGGAATGAGGTGATGTTCGGTGAGTTCTGGGACCTCTCGGCCGCAAAGCTCGCAGATGGTCCGGGAATCGTTAGTCATTGCACTATTGTATCCTAGAAGCCCGCCCCTGGGATACCCGTGGAAGGGCGGCTGGAATGCCCGAAAACAATCGAAGATTCCTCCCGATCCGAACGATGAAACAGTTGAGGAAGGCGTTGGCGGCGATCGCCGGCGTATTGTGTGAGTGGATGGTCCGACGGGGAACCGGGCTGCGGCAGGGTTGCTCCCGGCGGACTGCAGGTGTGGTCCCGGCAGGGGAAGCGAAGTCATGCGTCTTGATGATCTTGTGGAAGATAAGTGCTGGTTCTGCTCGGAGCAGACGACTTGTCAGGAGGCGGCCGATCTGATGACCGAGCGGGGGTTGGACGTCCTGCCGGTTCTGGACAGCCAGGGCCGACTGGTTGGGATCGTGACGGCCGACGAGTTGGAGGGCGAAAAGCGTCGCTCGATGATTCGTAGCGTCTGTCGCCGGAAGTTTCCCACCATCCAGCGGGATGCCAACACGGAGCATCTCCGGGCGATCTGCGAGTCGGACACAGATGAGCCGTTCGTGGCGCTGGTGGATCATTTCCAGAGGCTCTGCGGCCTGATCGACCTGGCGCGGGCCCGTCAGGTCCTGCGATGCTCGACGGTGCGGTAGATTCGACCCGCCAACGAAAACGGGCCGGAGCACCTTATCGGCACCCCGGCCCGTGTGAGACCTCAACGACACCCCTGAGTAAGCAAGCTAGTCGATGTCCTCGACGTCGGCCTGCTTGCGATTCTCACGCGCCTTGGGGGCCTTCTTGATCTTCGGGGCCTTCTCGGTCTTGCCCTTGCCGCGGGCGCTGATCTTTTCCTTCTGGGCGTTGGTCAGCAGGGCCTTGATGTCGCCGTCGAGCTTCGTCATCACGCCCTTCGTGGCCTTCTTGTCGGCCGATGCCAACTGAGCCGCCGCCGCCAGGCAGAGCTGCTCGGCCTTGGCCTGCTGGGTTTCGTCCAGGCCGGCCTTGCGGTACTTGCCCATCACGCGGCCGCAGAACTTGATGCCTTCCCACTTGGATTTCTGCTCGGCGGTCAGCACGCCCATGCAGGCGGCCGTCGCGTCGGTCTCGATGGTCTTGCGGGCCTTGCTCAGCTCGCCCATCTCGCCCTTGAGCTTCTTCATCTCGTCCTTGTTCTCGTTCTTCCTGGCGTCCTTCATCGAGGCTTTGATCGCACTGAGCTTCTCGGCGTTGGTCTTGTTCCATTCGGCGATGGCGGCGTTCTTCGCTTCCACCTTCTGCTTGAGGGTTGCGGTCTGGTCGGCAGAGAGGTCCAGCTTCTGGGTCATCGGGGCCCAGGTCTTCTCCCACTCGCCCTTGACGACCTTGACCTTCTTGACCTTGG
>JBKHCL010000118.1:0-9111 GCA_046541875.1 Phycisphaerae bacterium
CGGTGCTAGGGTGTCGCTTTGTCGCGGGTGTGGCCCGCGCGTATCACCGAAAGTTCCGAACCCACGGGAAACACAGACCATGCCCAGCAGCCCGCTGTTTGACCTGTCGCTGATCGATACGTCCAACGTCCCCATCGACAAGGACGCCATCTACGAGGTGAACCCGCATCGCTACGAGTTCCAGCAGCTCGACGGGATTCACCTGTGCGACTTCGAGAACGGCCGGATCGCCGGCTATCGCGATGTGCGGGACGACGAGTTCTGGGTACGAGGGCATATCCCGGGTCGGCCGATTTTTCCGGGCGTGTTGATGATGGAGACGGCCGCCCAACTGGTGAGCTATTACGCCATGCGTGCGATGCCCGGGAAGGGGTTTCTGGGCTTCGGTGGCGTGAAGGACGTGAAGTTCCGCGGCAGCGTCGAGCCCGGGATGCGAATCCTCATGATCGGCTCGATGGTGGAACTGCGCCCGCGCCGCGCCATCGGCGCGACGCAGGCATACGTGGACGGCAAGATGGTGTACGAAGGCACCATTACCGGCCTGTGGCTGGGGTAACTTTCCGCCGCGTTGTTTCCTGCCCGTTTGCGACCCGTGACCCGTTCGGGGGACGCCTTGGCCGAGTGGACCACACTGTTCGACGACGAGTTGATCGCCGACGGTGACATCGGCGAGCAGCAGCTGCGCGCCATCCCCCCGCGGCGCGGCGTGGCGATGCTTTCGTCGGCCGACGATCGGGCCATCCTCCTGCTGCCCGGTGCCGACCTCCGCGCCCGCATCCGCAATCGCCTGCGCGACCCGGAATCGGACGAAGGCGGACCGGTCATCCCCGACCTGCAGGGCATTACGCGGCGGATCCGCTGGACGCTGGCGACCAGCCACTTCCAGAGCGATCTGGCGTATTTCGAGATCGCCCGGCTGGTCTGGCCGCGAGAATATCCGCAGATGGTGGCGTGGAAGGCGCCGCTGTTCGTGCAGGTCGATTGGTCCGAGGAGTACCCCTGCTTCCGCCGCACCCGAGACGTGGTCGGTGGCGGGGGGCAACTGGTCGGACCGATGCCCACCGTGAAGGACGCCGAGCGGTTCATCCAGGGGCTCGAAGACGCGTTCGATCTCTGCCGCGACCCGCGACACCTCGCCTCGGCCCCGAATGGCCAGCGATGCGCATACGCCCAGATGGGGCGTTGCCTGTGTCCGTGCGACGGGAGCATCTCAGCCCGGGAGTATCGCCAAGTGGTGGAGCGGGCGGCGCGGTTTGCCGCCGGTCAGCGAGGCCCCATGCGCGAGGAGTTGCACGCGGCGATGAAGGCTGCCTCGGCTGAGCTGGAGTTCGAGAAAGCTTCGGCAGTCAAACGACGCATCGAACGGCTTGACCAGTTGGAAGGACCGGCCTTTCGGGAAGTGGCCCCGATCGAGCAGTTCGAGTTCATCCTGGTTCAGCCCACCGGAAGGATCAGCGAGGCCCGTGCGTTTTTCTTCCGCGGCGGGCGGGTGTTCGGCGGGGCCACGCTGCAATATCCGCTGGTAGAGGAAGAACTCAACGACGCGCTGGCGACGATGGAGCGGTTTCATCCGGCGAGCTTGCCGCCCGAGCCCACCCGCGTGACGGCGATGCGGATGGGGCTTGTGGCGCGTCAGTTGTTCTGTAGGCCTGAACGTCGCGGCGTGATGCTCCGCTGGCGGGAAGGGGTCGCCTCGGCGGAGCTGGCTGAGGCGATCGAACAGGCCGCAGAAGACCTGGGCCTGCGCGAGCGGGCGGCCCCGGCGGGGAAGAAAGGCATACCCGGCGCGAACTCCAACGGCGGATCAGGCGACGAAGAACAAGCGCCCCGGCCCCCCTCAACCGATACAATAGACGGCGGATAGCCTCCATGCTCCACAACTTCCTGGACAATTACGGCCTTCGCAGACGCCGCCGCTTCTGGCGGTTTGTGTCTCCGCGTCGTCGCGGCGTGGGGCTGGTTGTTCTGGCGATGCTCCTGGCGGCGTTCTATGGTTACTGGTACATCACCAACGGCGAGCGGGTCCGTCGCCTGGCCGAGCAGTACCTCGAACGACTCACCGGCGGGGAGGTTACGATCCACGACGCCGAGTTCAACCTCTTCGGGCCGATCGAGCTGCGTCGCGTTCGGCTGCACGTTCCCGAGGATGACTCGCCGCTGCCATTCCTCCAGGCCCAGCAGCTCAACCTCCGTCACGTTCCGTACACGTTGCTGGGCGGCAGGCTGCAGGTGACGGAGATCGTCTGCGCAAGTCCGACGGTGAATCTGCAATACTACAGCGGTGGGGGCAACAGCGCGAAACGCCTCTTCGGCCAGGCGGCCGAGTCGAGACGTCGGCAGGAGGTGGAGCGCCCCGTTGAGGTCCCCATGCGCCTGCCGCACATTCGCCTGCTGGACAGCAAGCTGCGCACCTTCACCGCCAACGGCAAGAATCGCGAGATCGGGATCGAGTACGACCTGAGCATCTCGCTGCGGCCGCAGGGTGGAGTGGGGTATGAGGTGCTCTTCGAGGAGCCCGGTCAGGAACGTTCGGAGCAGCCTCGTGGCCGCCTGGTGATCGACATCAGCCGGGGCGATGTGCTCGTGAAGGACATGTTCACGCCCATCCCGAAGGTGATGGCCGCCTTGCCGAAGGAATACCGCGCGTGGGTGGACCAGTACGATGTGACCGGAACGCTGCAGCTGCCCAAGGGCGGCACCTTCGACATGCAGCGCGGCGTGTTCGAGGTAGAGCTGGCCGACGTATCGATGAGGCCGATGGGCGGGAACCTGCGCGTGGAGAACGTTCGGGGCATGCTGCGGTTCGACGCCAACGGCGTGGACCTCCGCAAGATCACCGGGCAGGTCCCGGCGATGGGCGGCGGATCGCTGAGGATGGACGGTCGTTACACCGGTTTCTCTTCCAACAGTCCATTTGACATCGAGATGGTTGTGGAAGACATGGCCGTTCCGGACCCCAACGCCCAGTTGGGTCCGCTGAAATGGCTCGCCGAGCACCTCCAGGAGACCTATCAGCCCTCCGGTACGTTCGACCTGGACGTGACGATCAGTCGCGACGCCAACGGCCCGATCCGCCTGGACGGGACGGCCTCCCCGAACAACCTTGACGGGATGTACCGCTACTTCCCGTACCCGGTCGAGGGGGTCAACGGGACGCTATGGTTCAACGAGAAGGGCGTCACCAGAATGGACCTCACCGGCCATCACAGGCAGGCGAGGGTGACCATCGCGGGCACCTTCACGCACGACCCCAACGGGTTGGGCATGGACGTCACCGTCCGCGGGACGGACATCCCGTTCGACCAGAAGCTCACGGATGCACTGGATCCGAATTTCGCGGAAGTGCTGGCGAGCTATCGCCCCCAAGGCCAGGCCAACGCGATTGTCCACATCACCAAGACCATCGAGGCCTACGATCCGAACGTGGTCGTCGATATCCGCCCTGCGGGCAAGGCGAGCATCGCCTACGAAGAGTTCCCCTATCGCCTCAACCGCGTGACGGGCCGGATTCTGATCGGCCGGTATCGCACGAACATCGAGGGTCTCACCGGGTTCAGCGACAAGGCGAAAATCGAGATCGCCGGTACGGTTCTCCAGCCGGACGGAAACCGCCCGATCATCGACCTGACGATCTCGGCCGGCGACGTTGCGATCGACCGGAAACTCACCGACGCGCTGGATCCCAACTCGGCCAAAGCGATTCGTGAACTCGGGCTCACCGGTCGGGTCAAGACGCTCACCGCCCGGGTGAGGCAGACCACCGAGAAGCCTCTCTCCCTCGACGTGCAGGCCAGCCTCGAAGACCTTTCGGTGCTCTACGAGGCCTTCCCGTACCGCCTGACCGACGGGACAGCCGAGATCACCTTCAACAACAGGCGACTGGTGGTGACGGAGTTGACCGCCCGCCACGGCAAGACGGACGTGGCGCTCTCGGGGCAGGTGATTGAGACCGACGGAAAAATGGGCGTGGATCTGAGAATGACCGCCAAGGGGGTTGCTATCGATGAGGAGCTGCGGTCGGCCTTCAGGGCGGCCGGTCAGGAAGGCTGGTGGGAGGCGCTTAAGCCCACCGGCAGTACGGATCTGACGATCGACTGGCGCCAGCACATGCCCGAGATGGATCGGCCGATCGATTATCGCATCGAGGTCCGCCCCGCGGGAGAGGCGTCGGTCTCGCCGCGCGATCTGCCGCTGCCGTTCCATAACCTCACCGGGCGCCTCATCGTGACGCCCGAGAAGGTCACCATCCCCAAGCTCACCGCCCGAGACGCCAACGCGACGATGGCCATCTCCGGGACAGTGAAGCGGAAAGGACGGCGCGAGACGATCGATCTGGCGGTGGACGCCAACGCGATCCCGCTGACCGAGTCGCTGCTCGACTCGCTGCCGTTGGAGGACTTCCCGCTGCTGAAGAAGCTCTCGGCGGGCGGAACGTTTTCAGCCCGTCTCAAGCGGTTCCACGTGGTGCGGATTCACCCGGCCGAGCCGACCACTCAGCCGACCGGGGAGGCGGATCCCAACGCCAAACCCCGCCTGGGTGAATGGGACATGCGTGGGCGATTGAGCTTCTCCGACGTGCCGGTGGATACGGAAGGCCAGGCGCGGCGCTACAGCGGGGACCTCGACGGGCACCTCAGCAGCGGTGAGGAGGGCCTGGCGATCGACGCCAACGCGCACCTGGCGGCGGTCACGATCGGCGGTCGAAAGGCCACCCAACTTCGCGGTAAACTCGTCAAGGCGCACAAAGGGACGGGCATTTTCGTGAAGGATCTTTCCGGGCGGTTCTACGGGGGCAAGCTTGCGGGCAAGGCGTTGATTCGCCTTGGCGAGAAGGGCAGTTACTCCTTCCGCGTCTCGATGCAGGGGGTCCAGCTGGAGAAGCTCGTAAAGGCCGGCCTGAGCGACCCGAACAAGGTTCGCGAAATGCCCGGAACGGTCAGCGGCGACCTGACGCTGGAGGAGACCTTCGGCAAGGCCGACTCGCGCCGGGCGACCGGGGAGTTTCGTATCGCCAAGGCCAAGCTCTATCGCATTCCGCTGCTTCTGGGACTGCTGCAGGTGGTCACATTGCAGCTGCCCGGGGAAAACGCGTTCAACGAGGGGACGATGAAGTACTTTCTGCGCGGTGATCGACTGGTGCTGCGCGAGGTGAACCTCTCGGGCAGGAGCCTGTCGATTGTCGGCTCGGGGGTGATGGACCTGGACTCCGGCAAGATCAAGCTTCACTTTCTTTCCCGTACAGTGGGCAAGCTGCCCGGAATCGGCCAGGACCTCGAGACGCTGCTCAAGCCGTTCGCCAAGCAGATTGCGGAAATTGAGGTTACAGGCACGCTCGATAAGCCTACCATGCGCACCGTCGCCCTGCGGAGTCTGGACGAGGCCATCCGCCGACTGGTCAGCCCGGAGTTGAAGGAAGAGTAGTCGCCGGCGGGGCGGATGACCGGCGGATGAACGATCAATCAAAGGAGAATTGTCGCATGGATGTGAAAGTTGGGATCATCGGTGGAAGCGGACTCGGAGACGCCCTGTGCGGACAGACGAAAGGCAAGGAAGTGACGGTGGACACGCCGTTCGGTGCGCCCTCGGCGCCGTTGATCGAGACGCAGTGGGGCGGCAGGGACATCGTGCTGTTGAACCGTCACGGCGAGGGGCACATCTACTCGCCCACGCAGGTGCCGTACCGCGCGAACATCTATGCCCTCAAGGAGGTCGGGTGCACGCACGTGATCGCCTCGGGCGCGGTCGGTTCGCTCCGGGAGGAATACAAGCCCCGCGATCTGGTCATCGCCGATCAGGTCATCGACAAGACCACCCGCCGGTGCCCCACGTTCTTCGAGAAGTACGTCGCGGTGCATCTGGAGTTCGCCTCGCCGTTCTGCCCGGTGTTGCGCCGACACCTGCTCCGCTGCGCCGACGCCGTCAAGACCGACGTGCATCCGACCGGGACGTACGTGTGCATGGAAGGGCCGGCCTTCTCGACGCGGGCCGAGAGCGAAATGCATCGCACCTGGGGCGGAGACCTGATCGGCATGACCGTCATGCCCGAGGCCAAGCTCGCCCGCGAGGCGGAGCTGTCCTACGCGTTGGTGGCGTTGCCCAGCGATTACGACTGCTGGAAGCCCACTCCCGATGAGCTGGACAAGCACGAGCTGCTCAAGGAGATCATCGGGAATCTCACAGCCGCCACGAAAAACGCGATCGAGCTCATCAAGGCCGCCATCTCGCGTTTCGACGAGATTGCCCAGACGCCCAGTCCCGCTCACGCCGCCCTGGAAATGGCCATCTGGACCCCGAAAGACAAGATCGATCCCGCCGCCCGCGAGCAATACGGGATCCTGCTGAAAAAGTATCTCTGAAGACCGGATCGCGCCGTGCGCCGACCCATCGAGGCCGATGGTGTGTTTCATGTGGGCAAGAGCGAATCGACAACCGCAAGGAGAAGTCATGAGGCGATACATGAGGATTGTGTCGGCCGTCCTGGCCGTGTCGGCTGTGCTGGTGGGTGGGGTATCCGGCGTCGTGGCCGACGAGGTGGACGAACTGGTCAAGAAGCTCGATCCGAAGGAACGGTTCGCAGACTATACGCCGGACTGGCGGGTCGAGACGCGCCAATTCCGGTTCCATCACGCCGGCGGCAAGGTCGTCAAGAAGGTCTGGCGCGTGGTGATGGACGGCAATAAGCACGTTGCGATGCTGCGGACCGGCGACATCCAACTGCTGGCGTTCACGCCGGACTCGGCCCGGACGAAGCTGAACATGCCCACCGGGCGATACCATCTCGACACGTTCATGGGCCCGATGATCTCGACCAACCAGTTCATCCAGAAGAAGGTCTACTACACACTTCAGGGCGACCTGGACGTCAACGACACCGACACCTGGGAGAGAGACGACAAGGCCGGCACGCTCACGCTGGTCCGCTCGACGAAGACCGACGATCGTCACGTGGTCAACCGGTTCACGTTTTCGGTGGACCCGGTGTTCGGCTACCGGATCGACGGGCGGTATCGCGCGGTGTTCTCGTCTCGACCGAAGAAGCGAACCTTCGGCGGCTGGGCGTTCTGCCCGGGTAACTACCCGCCCTGGAAGAAGGACGCGATTTACGACCGCACCGTCTACTGTCCCGGCGGCGGGCGGACCGATTACGTCGGCTGGGCGAACAATCTCATCAACATGGACAGGGCGGACGCCGACGGCGACAAGTTCACCTGGCGCGACGGGGGGTTCATCGCCTATCTCAACCCCCGCACCGGCTGGAGCCCGGTCCGCACGCGCGAGGACGGCTGCCCGGACGTCCGCATGCGGCTGTGCAACGCCCACAACGACTTCCACATCCATATCCCGTTCCCCGAGAAACTCCCGACCGACGATCAGGGACGCCCGGTGTTCACCGCCCATCACCGCCTGATGGCGATCCCTCCCGAGCTGACTCAACACGTATGGGACAGCGTCAAGCTCATCGGCCAAAAGCAGTCGGGCCTCATCATGAAGATCGGCGAGACCGAGACCTTCGAGAATCAGCCCGTCGCGCTGACCGAGCCGGCGAGGGGAATCGTCTGGACGTCGCACCATCCGCCGGTGAGCGAGAAGTACGCACGGTCGGGGAAGAAGTCCATCATCATTCAAGGACGACAATGGCCGAACCTGCCGCAGGTGGGGCTCTTCCGCAACTCGAAGTACGTCCTGGAGGCGTACGTGAAGGTCGAGCCCTGGACCGATGAGGAACTGGGAAAGGCCAAGGCGAAGGACGCCCGACGGCGCGAGAAGCTCAAAAAGAAGGGCAAGGAACTCCCGCCGGAGATCGACTGGGACAGCGTCAAGCCGACCGCCTACATCACGGCCGACTATTACGAATGGTCGCCGCACAGCGGAAAGATGCTCAAGAAGCATCGCACGAATACCGCAACCGCCGACAAGGACGGCTGGCAGCGCATCGCCGTCGAACTCGATACGCCCCAGTGGGACCCGTTCGTGAACATCACGTTCCATTGCGATCACGGCAAGGCCTACATGGACGACTTCGCGCTGAAACTCGTGAAGAACGGAAATACCACGCAGGAGGGGCTCACCCCCGAGCAGATCGAGGCGCGCGGCGAGAAGTAGGGGGCGGGCGATCCCGTTTGCGGTTCCCGGCGCAATCAATCGGCCTCGCCCGAGCAGAACGGGCGAGGCCGACGTTGTGATGCGGCGGGGGTTTGGTCTCAGCGTTTGCGGCGCAGGAGGATTCCCAGTCCGCCCATCGCCAGCAGGGCCATCGTGGCCGGCTCGGGAATGGTCGCCAGCGCGTCGATGTCGCAGGCGTAGGGCTTGGAGACCGCGCGGAACTGCCCGGCCAGGTTCGTCAGGTAGATCACCTTCGGATCGAGCCCGCCGCTTTCGTCCACGGAGGCCGTGTCACCATCGTCTTCGTCCACGCTGAACAGCGCCACGAGGATATTATCCACGATCAGCTGGCCGCTCGGATCGAGCGGTTCTTGGTCGAAAAGGAACTTGTAGGCTTCGGCGTCGATGGTAATCAGCTCAAAGGCGTCGAGGTCCGCATCCTTCTCCGGTTCAGCCTGGGAGCCGTCCGGGATGCCGATGTGAACCTGGCCGTCAAATACCATCGCGAAGTTCTGCGTGCCGTCATTGCGCGTAAGGTAGACGTCGGTGGGGTCCAGATTGAGGTTGGCTTCGTGGTCGGCCGACCAGAAGCGATCCGTGTACACGAAGTCCGGAATCCCGTCCAGCGGCTCCACGTCCGGGTGCAGGTCCAGGGCATCGACGTCATCATCGTTGGTTGTGTTACCCTCGGCCCCGTCGGGTTTGGGGCTCAGCCCGAGGTTGTGCTCGTCCGCCCAGCGATTCGGCGCCGGCAGCGGCGGTGTGTTCATCAGGGGCAGCCGATCGTGCCATACCTCGTAGACATGATCCGGACCGGCTGTGGTGGGAATGTCCCCGGAGACGGCCCAGCCGTTGGGCCCGTCGTCATCGAATGACAGGTACACCTCCGTGGGCATGTGATAGATCCCAAGCTGCGCCTGTTCCAGTTCATCGAGCTGCCGAACCGGAATCAACTGCGGCGGGATTCCCTGTTCGGGGATCGGAATGTCGATCCCGAACTCGGCCGGG
>JBKHCL010000119.1:0-9056 GCA_046541875.1 Phycisphaerae bacterium
TTCGCAATACGTCCGCGCGGGCGAGGCTCCCCTTGCCCCATCATCGAGGCGCACCTCGCCCCGGCGCGCCTGGCTGTGGGGTTGCGAGCGTCGTGCCCCCGATCAGTCCGTCGATGCGATGGCAACGCCGCCGCGGCGTCAGCCGACGCCGGTGGCCGATTCCATCGAAGCGAGGTCTTCGCGGGTGACGACCTTGGCGATATCCAGCAGGATCGTCACGCGATCCTCGCACTTGCCCATCCCGAGGATGTACTCGGTGTTCACTTCGTTGCCGAATTCCGGGGCGTCTTCGATGCTGCCGGACGGGATGTCCAGCACTTCCTGCACGCGGTCGACGACGATGCCCATATCCAGCTCACCGACGGAAACCACGATAATGCAGGTCTGCTCGGTGCGCTCGACCTCGTCCATGCCGAACTTCAGACGAAGGTCCATCACCGGGATGACCATCCCGCGAAGGTTGATCACGCCTTTGATGAACTCCGCGGTCCGCGGGACGGACGTAACGTCCATCGCTCCGATGATCTCGCGTACCGTCAGGATCTCCAGCCCGTACTCCTCGTCCCCCAGTATGAAGGTGAGGTACTTCCCGCCCCGCTCGATCTGCGTCTGCGTCTCGGTGGCTTGCGGTTGGTCACTCATGATCTGCTCCCTGTTGCGTTGAGTCTCGTCTCGTTCGGTTCGTCCGCTTTGCCGGTCACGCCGCCGAAGCCGGCGATCGGCCTCGCTGGTTGGCGAGCTTCAGGATGCCCGTCGAGTCCAGGATCAGTCCGACCTGTCCGTCGCCCAGAATCGCTCCACCCGAGACGCCCGCGATCGTGCCCAGCGCCTGCCCGAGCGACTTGATGACCACCTGCTGCTGGCCGAGGATTTCGTCGACCATCAGGGCGCATCGCCTGCCCTCGCCCTCGATGATAATCAGCAGACCCTCGGTCGGGTCCGAGCAGGACTCGGGAATGTCGAACAGCTCGTTGAGGCGGAACACCGGAAGCAGCTCGCCGCGGAGCAGAACCTGCTCGCCCTGACCGGTCACGGTGGTGACCATGCCCGGCTCGGGGCGGAAGCTCTGCTCGATGGTGATCGTCGGCAGCAGATACCGCTGCTCGCCCACCCGCAGGAGCATCGCATCGGCGATGGCCATCGTCAAAGGAAGACGCAGCGTGACCGTGGTCCCCCGTCCCTGCTTCGAGGAGACCTCGATTCGACCTCGGACCGACTCGATGTTCTTGCGAACCACGTCCATGCCCACCCCTCGCCCCGACACGTCGGTGACCTGGTCGGCCGTCGAGAAGCCCGGCTGGAAGATCATCCCGAACACTTCGCTATCGGGCAGGTCCTTGGCCTTGTTGGCGTCCACCAGTCCCCGCTCGACCGCCTTGGCGAGGATCTTCTCCCGGTCCAGGCCCTTCCCGTCGTCGGCGATTTCGATCACCACGTTTCCCGCGGCGTGATACGCCCGGAGAGTGACCGTCCCGGTGGGGTCCTTGCCGGCCGCCACGCGGTCCTCAGCCGTCTCGACGCCATGGTCGCAGCTGTTGCGCATCATGTGGATCAGCGGGTCGCCGAGCGTCTCGACCATGGTGCGGTCGATCTCGGTGTCCTCGCCTTCGGTGACGAACTGCACCTGCTTGCCGGCCTTTCGGCTGACATCGCGCACCAGTCGGGCCATCTTCTGGAAGGTGGCCTTGAGCGGAACCATCCGCAGCGACATGGTAAGGTCCTGCAGCTCGCGAATGATCTTGCCGGCGTGCGAGACGTTGCGGGCCAGTCGGCCGCCCTCGCCCTCGGTAACGGTCGGGTCCTGCTGCACCATCGACTGGGCGATGACCAGTTCGCCGACCATGTTGATGAGGCTGTCGAGACGATCGGTGCCCACGCGGACGGACGATTCGGTCGTCGAACCGCTCATCTTCTTCTGCGTGCGGACCGCGTCGACCACGTCCTTGGGCTGGGTCTTCCGATCTTCGACGAGTTTTCTGCCGATCGGGGTGGACCCCTGGTTCTCGGCGGCCCTCTCGACGTCGTCTCGGCTGGCGGCTCCCTTGCCGACGAGGATGTCGCCCACGCGCATCGGCTGGGTGTCTTCCTCTTCGCTGACGCCGGCGGCTTCGGGATCCGAAAGGACCGCGAGCAACTCATCGAAATTCTCGGGAACCGGCGTGGGCGAACCGGGCGCCAGACCGTCGAGTTCGCTGATCATCATCTTCAGGGCGTCGGAGCTCTGCAGCGCGAGGTCGGCATAGCCGCCGATCATGCGCAGCTCGCCGTCGCGGGCGCGGTCCAGGAGGTTCTCGGCAAGGTGGGCACATCTCTGGATCCGCTGGAGATCCAGGAAACCACTGGTGCCCTTGATCGTGTGGAACGCGCGGAAGACCACGCTGATCTGGTCGAGGTTGTCGGGGTTGGACTCCAGCTCCAGCAAGGCCGCCTCGGCCATGTTGATGTGGTCGAGGCACTCGACGATGAAGTCCTTCAGGAGGTCCAGGTCGGTGTCCTCGGCAAGGATCGCTTCGCCCTCGAACGCCGGGGCCTCCACCTTGGCGGGCGGCGCTTCTTCGGCCGGCCGCTCGGGCGGGGCTTCTTCCGCGGGCTGCTCGACTTGCGGGTCTTCGACGGCGGGAGCTTCAACGGGGGGTTCCTCGGTGAGGGGCGGATCGTCGTCCGCTTCGGCTGCACCCGGTTGGTCCTGGGCGCTTTGCGGGAGCTCCTCGGCGAGCACTTCTGCCTCCGCCGGTGCGGCGGCCGCCGCGACCTGGAGCTGCTCGGCGGCGAGGTCCATCGCATCCCCGTCATCCGGGGCGACGCCCTTGAGAATCATGTCCAGCTGGGCGGCCGCTACGCCGATGGGTTCGGTCACCTCCAGGGCGAGCCCTTCGCGGGCAGCCGTCGTGAGCAGTTGCTCGTGCAGCGCCTGGAGATTGTCCGTGTCACCCGGATCCATGGCGACGACTCGTCCGGCGAGTTGTTCGAGGTGGGTTCCCAGCGCCGGTGCGCTGTCCACCGCCGGGGCCGGCGCGTCGTCGTCGGATGCGGGCTGCCCGGCGGGCGCGTCGTCGGAGGCTGCGCCATTTCCGCCGGCCAACGCCATCGCCTCGGAGAGGCCGTCCTCTGTGACGGTTCCTTCAAGGTAGCTCTGGGCGATTTCGACGGACTTGGCCAAATCGAGCATCGCCTGGGGCGCGTCGTCCACCTGGCCCTGGTAAATCGCCTGTAGACGCAGGAGCATCTGGTGCGAGACCGCGGCGAGCGTTTCGCCCTCGGGCACCTTGGAGAACCCCGCTTCAAGACTGGTACCGACCCCGACAATCACTTCCGGATCGGAGACATCGGCGACCTGCATCCACCCTCTGAGGCCTTTGATGGCCTGCAGCACTGACTCTTTCCATGACATAGTTGGCTTCCTTGAGCCTGAACTCTGTGAGAGACCCCCGTGCTAACCGCCCAGCGGCCCGGCCCCGCAGACCACGCCGGTCCACAGCCCCCCCACGGGCGAGGAGAAGCACGCTTTCTGCTGGAACATCTCGCGCTGCACAAGTACTTCAAGAGACTCGGCCCGCATGACGGAGGGCAGCGAGATCTCGACGATCAACCCACGCTGATCGAGCAGCTTCTTGACTTGGCCGACGACGATGTTCGTCAGCTCGCCGATCGCGTCGCCCATGTCGGCGCTTTCAAAGGGAATCTCGAATCCGGCGAATTTCAGCGAGATCGCCTCGGCCGTGTTCTTGGGCAACCCCAGGAACACCGCCCACTCGAGATCGCCCACCAGCGAGATCACCGAGAGAATCATCCCCCCTTCGGCGTTTTCGGTGGGATCCTCGGAGACGGGCTCCAGTTCCAGCCCGCACATCTGCGAGAGAATCACCGACAGGCTTTCGGTTACAATGGTTCCGTGTTCGGCTACAGTATCGGGCACGTATGTTTTCCTTCTGGGCAGAGCCGAGACTGACTCGAAGACCTCAACCAAGCTTTCCGGCGAGCTTTCCGAAGAACCCTTCGCCCTTGGCGTTGACCTTCTCAAAGAGCGGACCGAGCTTCTTGGAGAGCACTTCGACGGTGAAGGGCTTGACGATGAAGCAGTCCACCCCCGCCTCGTCGAGCGCTTCTTCCACTTTGGCCACGGTACTTTCGGTGGTCACCATGACAATCGGGACATGACGCTTCTGCTGGGCTCGAACCTGCTTGGCGAAGTCGATCCCGGACATGTTGGGCATGTTCCAGTCGACAAAGCAAATGTTGATCTTGTCTTCGTCGAAGGCTTCGAGCGCTTCGACGCCGTCACCGGCTTCGGTAAACATGAAGTCGGCCAGTTCGGTCTCCCGCAGCGAGCGCATCACCATTTTCCGCATAATGCCGCTGTCATCTACAACCAGAGCGTGAATGTTCATCGTTCGATCCCTTGTCTGGTGTCCGTCGATCAGCCGTCGGCGAACGTCTCCTACCACAATGCGGAACCGTCCCCACAGTCATCCGCATCCCAAGTCTGCATGATCTGTCGGCATCACCTGCGGGTCGGACGTCATCGGCGTACCGGAGACAGTGACCTTGGCAGGGCAATCCGCTATAGCCATCATCGGCACAGCGACGGGGCAAGTTGGGTAAATCAGGGGGGACTTTTCCACCGCGTGGCGGACTCGACAACTCCCGCCCGTCCCCGACGCTCAAAGCGCCCCAAAGACACGCCCCGACAGGTCTGTCATCGGAACTCCGGCGGCTGGAATTCACTCGGAACTCCCCCCGTGACCAGCTCGCGCCCGGCGAAGCCTGCAAAGGCGATGCGCCCTGGGCGAAGGTCGGTCTCCCCGGAATCACCCAGGTCTTCGGGCGGACGTCTCAGGCGGTAATCGCCTTCCAGCCCTCGTTGAGTTCATCGAGCAGGCCGATGACCTCGCGAATCGGGGCCGGGTCGTTCCGCGCGTGGGCGGTGTTGAGGTGGCGAACCATGAACATGTACAGGTGCCGAAGATTCTCGGCGATCTCGCCGCCCACTTCCATGTCCAGCGAGACGTTCAGTTCGAGGATGATATCGCAGGCCTTGTTGAGATAGAGCACCCGCTGCTCGATGTCCTCCTGCTCCATCGCCTGGATGGTCTTCTTGAGGAACCGCACCGCGCCGTCGTAGAGCATGACAATGATCTTGCCGCGCGACTGCGTGGTCACCGAGTTCTGCTGATAGGCTGCTATTCCTTCGCTCGACATGAAACTCAACCTCCGTCAGGGGGCTTACCGGGATACCCCGATACCCTACTTGCTGCCGCTCTTGGCCTTGATCGGCTGGAGCGACTGCATCGCCGAATCAAACGCACCCCGGAACGAGTCCAACTCCGTGAGGGTGGCCTCCAGGCGGGCGAACTTTGCCCGCAGCCGTTCTTCCTTCTTCTCCAGACGGTCGACCTGCTGATCGATCTTGTCGTCGATCCGATCCATGGCCGACTCGTACTGGGTCCTCTTGATGTTGATCGCACCGTCGGAGTAGTCCAGTATGTCGTCGAGGGTGTCATGAATCGAACCGCCCAACCCGCGCTGAACACGGACCTCGGCCGTCTGGGTGCCGGTCCCGCTGTCCCAGATACCGGTCAACTGAAGGCCTTCCATGTCCGTGCCTTTTGCGCCGCTGATGATGCTTCCGTTGACATTCATGTCCGTCCAGGTGGTCTCGCCGCTTTTGCGGATCCGGGCGGAGGTGGCCGTACCGGCATCGAAGACGACCTCCACCTCGTAGTCGCCAGCCTCGGTCATGTTGCCGGCCCCGGAGAACTGGATCCGGTCGTTGTCGGACACGCCCTTGTTCAATGCGCCGATGGTGTCCAGCACCCCATGGTAATCGTTGTTCAGGGCCTGGTTGAGCGTGGAGGTGTTCAGACTGAGAACGCCCTCTTTGTCGAACTCCAGCCCCAACTGGGCTGCCAAGGTGTAACTGTCGTCGCCGTCATCGAACCCGGGCAGCGAGGTGACGATGTTCTCGCGGATCCGGGAGACCATCGTGGTGAACACCGAGTCGCCCTGGAGCAGGCCGGCCTCTTCGTTCTCTTCGTCGTATTCGATGTAGCCGTCGATGGTGCCCATCGCTGCGTTGTAAGTGGTTACGAACGTCTCGAGTTTCGTCTGCAGGTCGGAGGTGTCCCGGCTGGCGGAGACATTGGCCGTCCCGGTTCCGGTGAGGGTGACGGTCGCCCCGGGAATCACGTCCGAGATGGTATTGGAACTCCGCTCGATCCATGTCCCGTCGGCCGGGTAACCGTCCACCTTGATCTGGGCGTCTCGGGCGGTCTGCGTTTCCAGGAAGTTTTCCGGCTGAAACGCCGCCAGATCGGTATTGCCCGTCACGTTGACCTCATAATCGCTGCCGGCGTCCTGCCCGGTGAGTACCATGTGGTACTCACCATTGTGCTCGAGGATCGACGCCCTGACGCCGGGATTGTCGCCGTCCTTGTTGATCAGGTCCTGCAGGCCTTCCAGGTCGGTCTCGTCGGTGGTGTAGAGCGTTCGCGTCACACCGTTGTAGGTGTATTCGAACGTGCCCGCTCCGATCTCGGCCGGGTCGTCGTAAGCGGTGACCCCGGTGTCCTGCACCATCCGGGCCGAAGCGGCGAGTTGGTTGACCTCGATGGTGTGCGAGCCTTCCAGAGCCCCGTCGCCGGCCGAGACGTCGAAAACGCCCGTGTCGGAACTGCTGGCCTCGACCGACAGCAGCTTGCTGGAGTCCATCAGCCCGAAGGCCGAGTCTTTTAACTGACCCAGTCCCGCTTGGATTTCCTTGACGGCATCGGTCTTGGCCTGGTACTCGGCCTTGTCCTTATCGAGATTTTTCAGCGAGGCTCCTTCCAGCGCCATCAGTCCCTCGATGAGAGAGTCGGTCTCCATCCCCGTGAACACACCAGACATTGCCATACTCATTGGACATCTCCTTCATTCCGGCGCGGAGCACCTGCCGCCGCGCACGTTTCTCTGCTCTACAGTAGATTATCGCGTCTGGTGGAACGAACTTGAGTGCTTTCCGCGTCGGTTCGGTACAAACAGACAACCGCAGAGACTTGCTCGAACGCCCTTTACGTCCGGCAGGCCTCTGCGGTCGGGTAAAACAGTCCGGAAGACGGCCCCGCGGGTCGGGGCTTGGGTGCGGTCACACAAGTTTCGGGACCGCCTTCCGTTCTATCGTGTCAGGCCTTAGCCAAGCAGCGACAAGGCCATCTGCGGCATGGTGTTGGCCTGGGACAGCATCGAGATGCCGGCCTGGGCAAGCACCTGGTGACGCGTCATGGCAGCCATCTCCGTGGCGACGTCCACGTCGCTGATGCGCGACTCGGCCGAGAGAAGGTTCTCGGACTGGATGTCGATAACGCTGGTGGCCGAATCGAGACGGTTCATCAGGTAACCGAGCTT
The DNA here is from genome assembly GCA_046541875.1 of Phycisphaerae bacterium. GTDB lineage: Bacteria > Planctomycetota > Phycisphaerae > SM23-33 > SM23-33 > CAZFPT01. The sequence goes on from JBKHCL010000119.1 coordinate 7,384, forward strand.
CGCACGGTACTCGTCCTTGGTCTTGATCGCCGAGACGATCGTGTCCAACGCCAACCGGGCAGAGGCTGCGGTGTTGATGGACGAACCGGCGGCACCTTCCATCGTCTGCGTGCCGGTCTCCATCGCCGAAGCGCCCGTGGCAGCCGAGACCGACGCGATGTTGAAATCGCTACCGACGGACTTGGCGGTCATCTGGATGCCGATCGTCCCGTCGCTGTTGGTTACGGTCGTCACGTCAAACGACGCACTGACCGAGCTGTTGATCGCCGCGGCCAGGTCGGAAATCGTCTGACCGTTACTGGTGGCCGTCACCGTGTAGCTCGTGCCGCCTTCCAGTACGATATCGAAGTTGCCGCTGACGTTCGCCGCCGAGGTGGCGCTCGAAGCGCTCAGCCCGTCAAACTGATACGTCGCGTTGGCCTCGGACAGCGACAGACCCGTAGAGGTCATGTTCGCACGGTCGACCTGGATCATCTCGGTACTTCCGAGGTGGATCTGGTAGTTTCCGCCCGTGTCGTCGTTCAACAGGTTCAGCTCGTTGAACTCGGTGTTGTTGGCGATCCGGTCGATCTCGTCGATCAACTGGGAGAACTCAGCGTGCATAATGCCTCGCTGAGCACTCGAATACGATTCGGTCGAGCTTTGCTCGGCCAACTCGCGCATACGAACGAGGATGTCGTCGACGACACCCATCGCACCTTCGGCCGTCTGCAGCATGGAGATGCCGTCCCGACCGTTTCGGGCTCCCTGATTCAGCACAGCCACGTCCGCACGGATCAGCTCGCGGACGGCCAGGCCGGCAGCATCGTCAGCGGCCGTGTTGATCCGAAGACCAGACGAAAGCCTCGCCACCGACTTGGTCAGGTGGTCGTAGCTCTTGCCCAACTGACGCGCAGCCTGCTCTGCCATTAGATTGTTCTTGATTGCCAGCATGTACATTCTCCCTATAAAAGTGGTCGCAACAGACAGACGAACACCGCCTGTCCCCTCACCTTTTCTCTCCAGCTGCATCTTCCGGATGCCCGGCCTGCAGGAGGTGATGAACCTGCCTGACCAACCCTCATTATCGAACCGGCCTCCGATCACTTAAGCGATTTGGACAAAAACCCCAAATTCTTTCCGGCTCATGGAAAGCCACGATACAAAAGCGATCAAACTCTTTAATAACAGAGCTTTATGCACCACGAAATGGCAACAACCGCGCCCGCGAAGCAATGAATGGCAACGCCTTAGGCCAAAATCGCATAGAAAAAGCCCGAAGCCGGTCGCAATGACCGGCTTCGGGCTGGTTGTTCCGGGAGGACGACCCCCGGGTCGGGGCTTTGGTGCGATCCTAAGCGTTAAGGGTCGCCCCCCGTATCGACTTCCGCTGCGAGGTCCCTTTAACCTTGCAGCAGCGAAAGGGCCATCTGCGGCATGGAGTTGGCCTGAGACAACATCGAGATACCGGCCTGGGCAAGCACCTGGTGCCTCGTCATCGCTGCCATCTCCGAGGCCACGTCCACGTCACTGATGCGTGATTCAGCAGAGAGGAGGTTCTCCGCCTGGATGTCAATGACGCTGGTGGCCGATTCGAGACGGTTCATCAGGTAGCCCAACTTGGCGCGATACTGGTCCTTGGTCTTGATCGCGGCGACGATCGTATCCAACGACAGTCGAGCAGAAGCCGCCGA
>JBKHCL010000120.1:0-9034 GCA_046541875.1 Phycisphaerae bacterium
CGCTATGCTGCCGGTGGTCCTGGAGGATCTCGACAAGCAGGGGCTGCTCTCGGAGAGTGAAGGTGCTCGCGGCGTGTTCCTGGAGGAGTTCAAGAATCGCGAGAACGAGCCGGCCTTCGTGATCGTCCAGAAGAGCGACGGCGGGTATCTTTACTCCACCACCGACCTGGCGGCGCTGCGTTTCCGCAGCGGCGAGGGCAAGCGGATGGGCGAGGTCGACTGGGTCGCCGATCGCATTCTTTACGTGACCGATTCGCGTCAGCACGAGCATTTCCAGAAGGTCTTCTGCATCGCCCAGGACAAGGCCGAGTGGGTGCCCGAGGGCGTCTCGCTTGAGCACGTGGGTTTCGGGATGATGCTTGGGGACGACGGCAAACCCTTCAAGACGCGCACCGGCGGGACCGTCAAGCTCATGGACCTGCTCACCGAGGCCGTCACGCGGGCACGGAAGCTGGTGGACCGGAAGAACCCCGATCTTTCCGAGCAGGAGAAGGCCCGGGTGGCTGAGGTGGTCGGCGTGGGAGCGGTGAAGTACGCCGATCTCGCCCAGAACCGATCGAGCGATTATGTCTTCAGCTGGGACAAGATGCTTTCGCTGGACGGCAATACCGCCCCGTACATGCAATACGCCTACGCCCGCGTGAAGAGCATTTTCCGTCGCGGCGAGCAGGACCAGCGCGAACTGGTCGAGGCGGGCATCGAGCTGGACCATCCTGCCGAGCGCGCCCTGGCGGTGAAACTGGCCCAGCTGCCGGAAACCATCGACGCCGTCGCCCGCGAGTGCCTGCCCAACCTGCTCTGCGCGTATCTCTTCGAGCTGGCCGGGGCGTTCATGAGTTTCTACGAGAGCTGCCCCGTCCTGAAGGCCGACAGCGAAGCGTCCCGCCGCAGCCGACTGGCGCTGTGCGCTCTGACCGCGAAGACCATCCGGCAGGGCCTGGAACTGCTGGGCATCGACGTGCTGGAGCAGATGTAGGGGGAACCAATTTCCCGTTCCCAATCATCCAATTCCGGGGTGTGAGAGACATGCGGGGCATCGTTTTGGGGCCGTAGAATGCCCTTCCGGGAATCGTGCATGGCCGGCTGTCACTGCACAAGGGCCATTCGAGGGAGGTTTCGGCTGAAACTCAGTCGTCTTCCGAGGACATCGCGTGGAGCAGCACGTTCATGGCGACGCGACGGGCGTCGGCGGGGGCGAGCGTGCGGGCGTTCCACACGGGCAATCCCTCCACGCCGCAGGCGATTCCGTATCGACTGATGACCACCGCCACTCTGCCGTCGTGTTCCACCCCCAGCAGGGCGGGCGTTTTCAGCTCGGGACGGCTTTCCCGCACGGCGCGGCTGTAGCGGACCCGCCGGACGTCGCTGCCCAACCCGCCGGCGAGCTTGCCGGTCAGCAAGGGGCTTGCGGCACGGATCGGCGTGAGCTTGCCCAACCCCATGGCCGATATCGTCGCGGTGATGTCCTTGTAAAACGCCTCGCTGCCCGCGCCGGGGTCGATCAGCACCGTTCCGCCACCCTCGATGTAGGCTTGGAGATTCTTCCGCTCATCGGTAGACAGTTTGGCCGGTCGATTCCCGGCGATCCACAGCAGCGGTATCTCGGCTGATATCGGGCTGGTCAGGGCGACGGGCTTTTCGACGAGTCCGATGCTGATGGCGTTGGCCAGCGACGTCGAAAGGCGCTCGGCTGCGGCGTCGCAGGTGTTCCAGTCGCCCCGGTGTTTCGCCCGTCCGATCGTGATGCGGCGAGCGACCTTGACCTTCCCGGCCGGGGCCCGCCCCACAAGCCCGCCGCCCGGGCCCGCCCCGTCGGTGGCGTACAGCGCCAGGTTCGCCGGCAGCCGACCTGCGGGAAGGTCCCCGGTGGGGCGGCCGCGGTGAAGTGCACCGGAGATATCGGACATCGCCACCACCACGCGAACCTGCCTGCCGGCGGCGAGACCCACAAGCGTGGGGCGGTCGTTCTCGGCAATTGTGAACCGTGCGTTGAACAGCGGGTGCTCGCCCGCGATCTGCCTGGGGCGGTACTCCGGGAAGATGCCCTGGAGAAATTCCATCAGCTGGGCGTTGAACTCGCTGCCCTCCTCGCGCGCCTGCACCAGCAGCGTTCCCCCATGACGAACGTAGCTGCGAAGTCGTTGGGAGAGGGCCTCGTCCAGGGCAATCTCGCCGGCGGCATTGAGCAACAGCAGCGGGGCCCGCCTGAGCTGATCCAGGGGCGTTTTGGGCGTGGCCGACCGCCAGCAGGCCGGCGCGACGTGCGTGTCGTACCAGCGGGCGGCGGAGGCTGCATCGCGGAAGTCTCCGCTCCATCCGGCGCCGAAGCGAAGCCGGTGCAGCAGGACGGGTTTGTTCGCCTCGCGCAGCGCGAGGATCGCCAGCGACGTGCAGATCACCGCGTCGCTGCCTTCCGGCGCCGCTTGGAGGTCGCCCGGTTTGGGCCTGACCCAGCTGCCGTCGGGCAGTTGCTGGGCGAGCAGGGCCCGCTTGATCTCTGCCGGCCAGGGTTTGTGCTCGCCGAAGCGGTCCACGCCCAGCTCGTTTCCCGCTTGCCCCAGCAGCCAGAGGTAGTGGTAGTAGAACGCGTCGTTCCTGCCCCACAGATAGCCCGGGATGGTCGAGACGGCGAAGTTCTTCTTCAGCCAGGCGTGTGCCCCCTCGGCCGCTTTGCGGGTGGGGGGCTCCTCGCCGGGCAGGGGGTTGCCGCGGGCCCATTGATCGGTCAGGCGCATCAGGGCGGAAAGCCCGCCGGCGACGGTGGTTCCGTAGCTGGTGGGTTTGAGGCGGAAGCTCTTGCCCCCGGGCGGCAGGTAGCCCCATCCCCCGTCGTCGTTCTGGGAGTAGGTCCAGAAGCGGATCGCGCGGGTCCAGGTTTTTACCGGCACGTTGGCCCCGGCGTCGTTGGCGGTTGCCAACGCGTGGACCGCCAGCAGCGTGTTGGAACTGTCCACGTAGGCGGGGTCCTGCAGGGCGGTGGGGTGTCCCTTTCCATAGCCCCAGCCGCCGGTTTCGGTGTTCTGGATGGCCACCAGTCGCTCGGTGTCCACGGCGATGGTCCGGGCCCGGGCGTTGGGATCCGTCCGGGACAGCAGCGAGACGTGCATCGCCAGTGCGTAGGTCCAATCGGGCTGGAGACGGGTCAAGCGTTTCACACCGTCGACCACCATCGGGTCGTTGGGCTCGGCGCCCGCGGCGAGGGCTGCGCGCAACACCAGGGCGGTCAGCCCCCCGCTGTAGCGGCGTGCCTGGGGGGCATTCCACGAGCCGTCCGCCTGCCGGGCCGACCGGAGGAACTTCAACCCGCGCTGCATCGCCTTATCCACCCGGGCCGGGGAGGTCGGCCTGGTCGGGCGGGGTGAACCGGGCTGGGTGGTGGGCGTCTGCGCGCGGGCCGGGCCGGCCGCGATCACAGCGACGGCCAACACGGCTGCGATCACTCGGGCGGTGTGGTTCGGTCCCGCAGGTCTTCGCGGGAAGATGGAATGTCGTGTGCCTGGGGCGTTGGGTCGGGTCATCCGTGCAGGGGCCTTGCCGTGGCGTCCATGGGTCAGTACGTCAGTGCGTAGAGGAACAGGTCCATCGCAAGCTTCTTCCCGTCCTCGTCCACGTACCCGCGACAGGAGTACGGATTGTCTCCTTCGAGGGCACAGCAGAAGTCCCACCTGCTGTACAGGATGGCGGTGCGTCCGTCAACGGTTACCGACTCGATGCGGGGACGACTGGTCCCGCGCCAGTTGGAATCGCCGGATTTCTTCAGCTCGTCCTGGAGGATCTTGCGGTAGGTCAGCTCGCCCAGCGGAACGCCGATTTTACCCTTGTAGAGCGGATGGTCCTTCGCCAGGGGCGTCATCGCCTGGTCGGGGAAGAGCGATTTGACCATCGCCCGGAAACTCTTGTCGAAGGCCTTCTGCCCGCAGCACGGATTGGCAATCAGCGTCCCGCCCTTGCTGAGATACTTGCGGAGTGCCTTGATCTCGGCGTCGGAGAGTGTGAAGTTGTAATGGCCGTTCATGAAGATGACGGGGTATTCGTAGATCGCCTCGTCGGTGGCCTTGATGTGGCGGTTCTTGGAGACGACGGTGACTTTCGCCCGGTCGCGGAGAAGTTTCGCGAGGTTCACCAGTGCCTGCGGGTCGGCGTTGTAGTCGCCCTTGTGGTACAGCCTCGCCAGACGGATCGCCCCGCGGGGAACCTCGAACGCCTTCTTGCCGTCCCTGTTCTGCTGGGGCAGGTCGACCGCGTCGAGCTTGTTGGCAAGCTGCTCTCTGCCGGTGGCGTAGGCGGCGATGTTCGTACCCAGCTGAAACGCGATCTGAGACCAGGGCTTGACGTCCTGCAGCTCCCACAGGGCGCTGAGCGCCCTGGTCGAGTAGAACACGCTGGTGCGACAGCCGATGTTCACGCCCTCCAGCCCGTAGGTGGTCTTCATGTCGTAGTAGCTGCCGAACACCGGGTGCGATTGCTCCAGCGGGGTGAGCTTGTAGCCCTTCTTGCCCCACATATCCCTGGCGAAGGCGCGGAAGCCTTTGTCGAACGCGTCGTTTCCACAGCAGGCCTCGAACAGAAGCACACCGCCGGCTTCGATGTAGTTCTGGAGCTTTTTCTTCTCCTTGGCCGTAAAGGTCGGGAACTCGTGGCCGGTGATCAGCAGCACCGGGCTGACGCGCAGTTCCTTCAGCGGCGCAGACAGCGACGCGCTCTGCCAGGTGGTCTGCTGGCCGAGCTTGTCGCCGATGTGCTCGGTGAGGTGTTCGAGGTCGTGGATGTTGCGGTTCCAGGAAGGTTTTCGCGTGCCTTCCCAGCGGACCTTCTGGAAAAGCACCGGGCGATTGCCCTTGGCCAGGAACAGCAGGCAGAAGGCCGTGTCGTACACCTGTCCGCCCCCGCGTCGGGCACGTCCGCCCCAGCCGCTGATGGGCCAACTGCCGTCATTTCCCTGGAGCTTCACCAGGTGGGCGGCCCCTTCGCGGTACCAGTCGTGCTTGCCGAACTGCTGGATGCCCGCGATCATCCCCACCCGCTCGAGGCCGTAAAGGTAGTAGTACAGCCAGCCGCGATGGTCGGGGTTTTCCTTGACGGAGAATTTCCTGGTCAACCATTCGATGCCCTTGGCGACGTGGCGGTTCTGCTGATACTGCCCGCAGCCCGGGTAAGCGCCGTTGACGAACACCTTCCGCCCGCCCACGTGCAGGCGCAGCCCGCAGATGTACAGACTCGCCAGCCCCGCGGTGGTCATCGAGCCATAGGGCTTGGACCGCATCGTGCCCGTGTAGCCCCATCCGCCGTCGTTGGACTGCGTGTTCAGAAAGTGTCTGCGGGACTTGGCCCAGATCTGCTTGGGGACGTCGAGGCCGGCCTTGGCGGCTTCGTGCAGTCCCAGCAGGGCGAACTGGGTGTTGGAGTTGTCCCCGCGGCCGAACGCTCTGCCCCGGAACACGCCGTAGCCCCACAACCCGTTGTCCAGTTGGGTTTTGATGAGCCATTTGGTGGCCCCGGCGAAGTGTTTGTCTTTGGGGTCGCGCCCGGCGGCGGCGTACGCCTGGGTCTTCAGCGAGACCACGTACGTCCGTTCGTTTTTGACGCCGTCGAGTCGTTTGAGGCCTTTCTGGACGGCCGGGTCGTTCACGGGGACCCCGGCGTTGAGCAACGCCAGCACCGCCAGGGCTGTGTTTCCTCCCTTGTAGCCCCCCCGATCGACATTGTCGTCGTTGACGCGTTGTTTGAGGTTGCCGATCGCCAACTGGACGGCCTTTTTGACCTCCTGGCTGGAGACATCCGCCGAGACCGGCTGCGACAGCGGCGTGACGCAGAGAAGCATCGCGGCGATCAGTAAGGCGAGGCAAGGCTTGTGCCCGGTCGGTTTCATGGGTAAGATTTCTCCCTGTCCGGCGTTGGCTGGCGTCTTGACATTGTACCAGCCCGCGATGGCCGGGCAAAACGCTATTCCTGGTCGCCTCCGGGGGTCCTGATGGCCAAAGAGACGTATGAAAAGTTGATGGAGCAGTTCGCCAACTCCCGCGTCATCATGAGGCGTGAGGTGGCCAAAAGCATCATCGGACAGCAGGAGGTGCTGGACCAGATCTTTGCGGCCATCATCTCGCGAGGTCACTGCCTTCTGGTGGGCGTTCCCGGTCTGGCCAAGACGCTGATGGTCTCGTCGATCGCCAAGGTCCTGGAGCTGACGTTCAAACGTATTCAGTTCACCCCCGACCTGATGCCCTCGGACATCACCGGAACGAACGTCATCGAGGAAAGCGAGCAGGGCGGGCGCGAGTTCCGCTTCGTGAAGGGCCCGCTGTTCGCTCACATCATTCTCGCCGACGAGATCAACCGAACGCCCCCCAAGACGCAGGCGGCGATGCTCGAGGGGATGCAGGAACGCCAGGTCACCGTCGGCCAGGAAACCTACAACCTGCCCGAGCCGTTCTTCGTGATCGCCACGCAGAACCCCATCGAGCAGGAGGGTACCTACCCGCTGCCCGAGGCGCAGCTGGACCGGTTCATGTTCAATATCTTCGTGGACTACCCCACCGAGAGCGACGAGGAGAAGATTCTCGCCGCCACCACCGGCGGGGCCCGCCCGGAGCTGAGCCGCATCTTCAACGCCCGGCAGATCCTGAACATGCAGAAGCTGGTGGCCTCGGTGCCGGTCAGCGAATATGTCATCAAGTACGTCGCGAAAATTGTCCGTGCGACCCGGCCGGCCGACCCGTCGGCGCCGGACTTCGTCAAGACGATGGTCGACTGGGGCGCAGGCCCGCGTGCGGGGCAGTACCTGATTCTCGGCGGCAAGGCGTTCGCCGCGATGGATGGCCGATTCACCGTGTCCACCGAGGACGTCCGCCGGGTGGCTGTCCCCGTGCTGCGACACCGCATCGGCTGCAACTTCGCCGCCTCCAGCGAGGGCGTGGACTCGGTGGAAATCGTGCGGCGACTGCTGAAGACCATCAACGAGCCCGATGTTGAGAAGTACGCCCGCAAGCCCAAATCCAAGCCCCGGATGCCTCCGCCCGAAGACGCCGAAGCGCCCCAATCCTCCGGCGAATAGCGCCGCAATCGGTCGGCAACGCCGGCGCAGCGCAAAACTCCATCGCGATCCCAATTCCGCCCGGGCCCATGCCGATATACAGGTACCATGGCTCGAAACGGACGCAAACAATGGCGAAAAGGGGGGCGAGGCGGCAAGCGAGGCAGGGGCAAGGTCTCTGATTTCCCCGCTGTTCCACCCGCCCTGGAACGCCCCCCACGGACGGATCTCGAAGCCCACGTGCAGCAGCTGGACAAGCTGCTGTTTCCCGCCATCGATGCGGTGGCGGCCGCCCTCTACGAAACGCTCGAAGAGGAACACTCCCTGGACACGCTGCAGCTGCTGATGACCAAGCGGCAGCTCCTCCTGGCGATGCGGGGTACGCACCGGTCCATCCGCAAGCTGCTCACCGCCGGCGACGATCACGAGCTGGAGCTGTCCGTCGACGCCCTGCCGCTGACGCGGGTACAACTGGAGCGCTGCTTCCTGTGTCTGCTCATCCAGGATCAGCCCGATCGGTGGCACAAACGCTACTGCAAGAACGCATGGAAAGCATTTGCAGAAAAGTTCTTTCGCGATCGGGCGGCCCTGGGACACTTCGAGCAGTTCCAGGACTATTTCGGCCCCAACGGCAGCGGCATCTCGGCCCTGCGGGCATTCGCCCGGCAGATGTACGTCTGGGAGGATGAACTGCAGACCTTCCGCGCAGAACTGCTGGGCGAGGAACTCGACGATCGCTGGAAGAAACGCTTCATCGCCGATATGCCCACGCCCGGAAAGGCCGTCGGTCTGCTGGAGGAAGAGGCCCACAGGAAGCTGGCGAAGGTGCTGTATCCGTATTACGACACGCTCTCGCACTTCAGTCACGGCGGGCTGGTCGGCGCGATGGAGGCGGCGATCCTTCGGCCGGGGAATACCGTCCGGATGTCCGACGAGTTCGACCGTCGCCGGTTCTGGACATCCAGCATCCTGGAGATGACCCTGCCGATCAGCTACGTCGGTCTGCTGGTGGTGGCGACGCTGTTCGCTTCGTCGCTGGACGAGAACGAAACCGTCTGCCGATTGCTCCAGGCAGCCTGGAAGCCGTACCACTCGGACGGATCGGCGCTGGGGGTTGGCGTGTGGGACACCTGGGCCCGCGACGCGCTGCAGGCGGCCTGCCGTTCGGCGGAGGCCTGAGCGAGGCCAAGCCGATGTTGCATAATCACTTGCGCCCGATCCGCAGCAGCTCCAGCAGCTTGGGAAGGGCCTTCTCCTGAACGGCGCCGGGCAGGGCGCGCCTGGCCCAGACGGTGAGTTGATAGGCCATCCACACCACCCGCCGCGTGAAGAGCAGAGCCATCACAGCCGCCGCCACCGCCAGAAGATACGCCGCAGCGGAGACACCCACCAGCCAACCCCACTCTGTCCAGTCGGGCTCGGAGGCGAGATCCATCCCGGAGGCGACGATTCCCGTCACAGCGACGCCCAGCAGCACCGCCCCCGCCCACATCACAACGAAGGCAGCCGGCTCGTTGAGCGTGGGGATTGAGACCTTCCGCAGGAACGGCACGTCGGCGTGGGCAACGGGGTCGGCTTCGCTCACGCCGGACCGCTCAGCCGCCCGGACGGCCGACTCGTACTCGCGGGCGAGGTCGCCGGGGGTGTAGCGTCTTCCCTCGCCGTTACGAAAGCTGCCCCGGTGGATTTCCCCGCGCTGGGCGGCATGGGAGGCCGCCTTGTATGCCATCGTCAGCTCATGGAAGCGTTTGGCGGCGTTTTTGGGGTCTTCCGGTCGGCTGTCGGGGTGGACCTTCAGCGCGAGGTGCCGGTAGGCCAGGCGAATCTCCTGGAGACTCGCCTTCCGCGAAACCCCCAGCAGTTTGTACGGGTCCTCCGTGGACATGTGGACATTGTACCACGGGTTGCCGGCCGTGGTGGCGGCGTCCGGGCATTCGCCGGCCCGACCATTCGGCTGCCACCGGCGTGTTCGCACCCCGGTGCGTTCGCCTGCCACAAAAAAAA
>JBKHCL010000121.1:0-9015 GCA_046541875.1 Phycisphaerae bacterium
CGGAGGGTTTTTCGTGGCATGGGCTTCCAGCCCATGTACCCACGGCCTGGAAGGCTGTGCTACGGCGGAACGACTCAGGATTTCCATCGTCGCATCGCCTCGGCCGCCCTGCGACGGAGGAACAACTCGGGTTGCTCCATCGCCGCCCGGGCGCTGACCTCGCCGGCCACCAGGGGCAAAACGTCGGCGAAGGCGTCGGTTGGCGCGTCGGGCTGGGCGGTCCCGGGAATGCACACGCAGGGGACACCGGCAATTCGGGCATCCTCCGCCACCGCCAGGGGCGCCTTGCCGTAGGCGGTCGACGCATCGAAGCAGCCCTCACCGGTGAGGCAGAGGTCTGCTCCGCGGAGTCGACCGGCCAGGTCCACCGTCCCGGCGACCAGGGCGGCCCCGTTCTCCAGCGACGCGCCCAGCAGGCCGGCCAGCCCCGCGCCGAGCCCGCCGGCGGCCCCGCCACCGGTCATGGCGGTGAGGTCCACGTCGAATTGCTCGTTCACGATGGCCGCCAGCTTCGCGAGGTTCTTCTCCAGCGAGACGACCCCCTCGGGGGTGGCGCCCTTCTGGGGCCCGAACACCGCAGCCGCCCCGCGGTCGCCCAGCAGCGGGTTGGTCACGTCGCAGGCGGCCCGGAGCGTCACCTCCCCCAGGCGGGGGTCGAGCCCCGTCAGATCGATTCGCGCCAGATGCTCCAGATCCGCGTTGGCGATCCCGCAGACGATCGGCTCGCCGGCGTCGTCATAGAACTCCGCACCCAGCCCCTGCGCGCAGCCGACGCCGCCGTCGACGGTCGCCGAGCCTCCCAGGGCAACGATAATCTCCCGCGCCCCGGCGTCGATGGCGGCGGCGATGAGCTGGCCGGTCCCGAAGGTCGTCGAGCGGTGCGGGTCGCGCAGCTCGCGGGGCACGCCGGCCAATCCCGACGCGGCGGCCATGTCCAGCACTGCCGTCCTGCCGGCGATTTCGCCCTCGCCGGTGGCCCGGGCCCGGGCGGCCGAGATGCCCACCTCTCCGGGCAGCACCGCCCGTTGCGGCGTGGCGAGCATGGCGAACCGCGCCCGCAGCTGCGAGCCCAGGGCGTTGTAGACATCGGCATGCACCCATTCGCCCCCGAGGGCGGCCAGCATCGCCGCGGCAGTGCCTTCTCCCCCGTCGGCCATCGGGCATACGTCGATCACTGCCGACGGGCACGCCGAGAGCACACCCTCGGCCAAGGCGGCTGCGACGTCGGAGGCGGCGAGCGATTCCTTGAATGAGTCGGGTGCGATGACGACTTTCATAACACTCCTTCGATCAGGCGGTGGGGCTCATCGGCGTTTTTTGCGTGCGGTGAGGGTCACCCAGGCAGCCACGTTGCCGCGAGCCACGCCGATGCGGACGGACTCACCGGGCTTGAGGTCTTCCAGGAGCGTGCCCACGTCGGCGGGGCTTTTGACGTACATTCGCCCGACCTGGAAGATCACGTCCTTGAGCTTGAGCCCGACCTTCTCGGCGGGGCTTCCCTCGTCCACGGAGGTCACCATGAGGCCGCTCTCCAGCGGCAGGTCGAGATCGCGGGCGAGCTTGCCGGTCACGCGTCGCAGCGTCATCCCGAAATGCTCGCGCGCCAGCTGGTTGGCGTTGGGTTTGGGCTTTTTCGCGAGCGTGACCGCCGCGCCGAAATTCTTGCCATGCCTCCGCAGCGTGAGCTTGAGCGTGTCCCCGGGTTTGCGGGGGATCATCGTCACGATGAAATCGGTGATCTGTCCGACGGCGTTGCCGTCCACCCGCGTGAGGTGGTCGCCCTTCCGCAGGCCCGCCTTGTCGGCGGGGGTGTCCTTGCGGACCTCGGTCACGATCAGTTGCGGTCGGCCGGTTTGCTTGTCTCGCTGCTGGTCCAGTCGAGCGCCGAACACCACGCGATTGAGTCGCTCGTAGTCCAGCAGATCGGGGAACTCCCGGGCTAGGGCGTCGACGGGAATCGCAAAACCGATGTTCTGGGCATCGCCACGGATTGCGGTGTTGATTCCGATGAACTCCCCCTTGATGTTCAGCAGCGGCCCGCCGGAGTTGCCCGGATTGATCGGCGTGTCGGTCTGCACCAGTCCCTTGTACTCCGCACCGCTGGGGAAGGTCAGCTCGCGGTCGGTCGCGGAGATGATCCCGCGCGTCAGCGAGTTGGCCAGCCCCACCGGGTTGCCGATGGCAATGACCGTCTCACCGACCATCAGGTCGTCGCTGCGCCCCAGGGGCAGGTGCGGGAACGTCTCGCGCTTGGGGTGGGAGATCTTCAGAATCGCCAGGTCGCGGGACGGCTCTGTCGCCAGCACCTCCGCGGTACATTCGGCGTCGTCGGCGAGGGTGACCTTGATGCTGTGGGCCCGGGCGACCACGTGCGCGTTGGTCACGACGTAGCCGTCCGGATGCACGATAACGCCGCTGCCGAGGTTCTGCACCGTCACGTTGCGACGGAAGGGGCTGGGGAACATCTCATCGAACATTCCCCGCGTGCGAATCACCGCCTTGGTGGAGATGTTCACCACGGCCGGCTTGGCGCGGCGATAGGCCAACACCACCGGCGTAACGCGCGGATCGTTGGGGTCCAGCGGCATGTTGGCGTCGCCGGCGCGAGCGTTGGTCGCTGCGCAGAGGATCAGCACAATCACCAGCAATTGTCGTTTCAGCATGTCAGCACCTCCAGGTACTTCTCCTTATAGGTGCTCCCCACGTTGACCGCCTCGATGTGTCCGATGCGTTCGCGGGCGGGCCAATGCGAATGCCCGCAATATACGTGGGAGACCTTCGGGCAGTCCAGAAGTGTTTGCCCCAACCGCTCGGCCCCGAGATAGGCGGCCGCGAAGGCGAACCGGTCCGGGCGGTGTTGCGGAACCAGCTCTCGGAACGGCAGGTGATGCATCATCGCCACGATGTGCTCGCAGCGAGGGGCCAGCGCTTTGAGTTGCTCGGCCAGGCGGGCGTCGCAACGGGCGGTGAACTCCTCGTCGCTCATCCCCAGCCGAACGCGCCGGCCGTCGCGCCAGCGAACGCCCATGCGCATGTGGCGATCGGTGAGCACCTCGCGATGGTCGGCGATGAGTTCGTCCATGCCATAGTACTCCGCCGCCCCCGGCGAGGCCTTGGCGAGGTAGAACGGCAGCGGAATGCCCAGCGATTCGTCGCGCATCGAGTAGTCGTACCATCCGATGGACCCGACCAGGCCCGTCCCGTTCAGGATGGTCGGTTCGTGATCCAGCACGGTGAAACCCGCTTCGGCCGCCACCGCGGGAATCACCTCGTGGTAGCGCTCCAGCGAGTCGGGTCCGTCCGGCGTGGTCCACAGACAGTGGTTGCCCGGAACCAGGAACTTCCTGCCGGGAAACTCCGCGAACAGCGCCAGGCAGTGGGCGAAGGGTTCGAGGTCTTCCCCGGCGGTGTCGCCCAGCAGTACCAGCGCGTCGCCCCCCTGCCGGCAGGCGCGGCTGGCGAGGCGTTCGACCCCCTCGCGGGAGCGGGAGATGTTGTAGTGCAGATCGGCGGTGATGAAGATCTTCATGGCTGGGTCCGATTGTACGTTTGTCGGCCCGGCGTGTCTGCACCGAGCCGATCGAGGCAAGTTCGCGCTGTCAGCCGGGCGGGATGATGTATAATGATTTGGCGCGCGGACATTTGACAAATGCTCGCTGCGCTTTAGTATGCGTAACGCCGGGAACGGGGTTTGACCCCGCCGGGCGGGCCAATCATGACCATCGATCGAGAACGCGAGAAGTTCAGCTCCGAGGAACTGGCACGGTGCCTCAGTCACTACGACCTGGGGGCGGTTCACCGCGTGCAGGACTTTCCGCGCGGCTCGCGGCGCGCACCTAAGGTCGTCATCGAGGCCGACAAGGGCAAGTTCCTCCTCAAACGCCGCGCCAAGGGCAAGAACGACCTGGCGAAGGTCGCCTTCACCCACCAGATCCAGATGACACTGGCGGCCCAGAACTTCCCCCTGCCCCATCTGATCGGCACCCGGGAGGAGAACAACTCGCTGCTGATTCTCGACGAGAACGTCTACGAGTTGTTCGAGTACATCTCCGGCGGCGGCTACGACGGCTCGCTGGACGCGACGCACCATTCCGGCCGGATTCTCGGGCTTTACCACAAGCTCCTCGAGGAGTTCGACCCCGAGTACGACCCGCCCCGCGGCAGCTACCACGACGCCAAGGCCATCCACCAGGCCATCCGCAACACCGTCGGTTCGATCCCCCTGGAGACGCGCCCGCCCACCGACGTGCTCACCCGGACCGTCGGAAGCGTCGAGCAGCGGTATCTCGATTGCGCCGCAGCCGTCAATGAACTCGGGCTGGACGACTGGCCCGAACAGATCGTCCACGGCGACTGGCATCCGGGCAATATGCTCTTCAGCGAGCATCGTGTGGTGGCCGTCATCGACTACGACGCCGCACGCCTCCAGCAGCGTGTGATCGACCTGGCAAACGGGGCCCTGCAGTTTTCCATCATCGGGGGCGACGAGAATCCCGCCGCCTGGCCGGACTATCTCGACGAGTCGCGTTTCAAGCGGTTCATCCGGGCGTACGACGATATCAACGTCGTCTCGACGGCAGAGTTGCGGGCGATTCCCTATCTCATGTGCGAGGCGATGATCGCCGAAGGCGTGCTGCCCATCGCCGCCACCGGAAGCTTCGGGCGGTTCCAGGGCTTCTCATTCCTGCAGATGATCTCCCGCAAGATCGACTGGATCCTCTCGAACAAAGACGAGCTGGTATCCATCGTCGCCGACTGATCGAACCCCGCCTCAGGGAACGGTCAGACGCGTGTATTGATCCCCTCGACCGGCGCGGACCTGCTCGATCAGCTCCGGACTCCACGAATCGGCGCGAATCAGCGGAGCGATGTAGCCGGCGACGAATCCGCTGGCCGATGACGACATGTGCCCGCCGCTATGACCGGTACGGGTCATCTCCCGGGTCCACCCGATCTGGTACAGTTTGCGGTACAGCCGACGACGCGTGCCATGATCGGGCACATCGAAGCCGCTCTTGCCCGCCGAGGCGGTGTGCTTGCCGTCCATGGTCCCGGCGATCGTCGTGCCCAGCCCCAGCAGCATCCAGTCGCCGGAAGAATGAAAGTTCACGATCCCCTGCTCGACGTTCGCCAGCGCGCGGTCCAGCATGTATTCCGGTGAGAGCGACGGAGCGAGCATCACCACGCCGTCCACCGGCGTGTCGGGGGGCATCGCCTCGGCCGCCCAGGCAGCCATCGCCCCCCCACCGCTCTGTCCCACCAGGTACACCGGGTTGCCCGGATACTGCATCTTGTAGCGCATCACGCGGTCGGCCAGGTCGTAGGAAAGCTGGCGGTTGCGCTGCTGGGACCGCTGATTGATCACCAATCCCATGCGGGTGGCCCATTCCCAGTTCTCGATCGCCAGGTCGACCCCGCCGGTATCCAGGCCCCTGCAGATCGCCTCGTTGAGCGGGCCGCGTCCTTCAATGCCGCTCAGGACGATCACAAGCCCTTTCTCCAGGCGATGTTCGGTCACAAAAGGCTGGCCGCTACCGCAGCCGACCGACAGAAGCATCATCGAGAATGTCAGGAAAACTCCAATTCGCATAGTAGTCCCTATATCGGACGCACTCGACGAATGCGTGCGTTGCCTTCGAACTTTTCCGTCGCTTCGACCGCCCCAACTCAACGCCCAGGTCGACCCGCGAGAAACTCGCCCTCACGGACCTGCTCGATAAGCTCCGGATTCCACCGGGGCGCCAGGACCAACGGGGCCACGAAATCCCGCACAAACCACCGGGCCGAGCTGGACAAATGCCCGCCGAGATGACCGCTGCCGACCATTCCCGGCTTCCACGAAATCTGGTACACCTCGCGGTACGCCTCCGCCGCGGAAGCGCCCGGAGGAACCGCAAACCCCGCCATACCCGCCGATTCGCTCCGCTCGCCGTCCATCGTACCCGCCATGCGCGTCCCCAGCCCGAGAATTACCCAATCGCCCCGGCTGTGAAAATTCACCACGCCACGCCGACTCGCTGCCACCGTCCGCTGCAGATCCGTCGTGGGGGACAACGCCGCCGCCAGCAGAATCACCCCCTCCAGCATGTTCCGCGGCAGACGCTCCGCCGCCCAGACCGCAATCGCCCCGCCACCGCTCTGACCCACCAGAAACACCGGCCGACCGGGATAGTCCACCTTGTACTCCGCCACCCGACGCGCGACGGCCTCGGCCTGGCGATAGTGGTGCTCCTTGTCCCGCAGGTTGTACCACCACCTCCCGGGCACCGCCCACGGGTAGTTCTCGACGGCCAGGTCCACCCCGCCGGCGTCCAACCCCGCGCAGATCGCCTCGTTCAGCGGGCCTCGACCCTCCACGCCCGAGAGCACCACCACCAGCCCCCGCTCGAGGCGGGGCTCGGTGACGTAGGGCTGGTGCGTACACCCGATCGCCGCCGAGAGCGTCAGGGCGATCAGCCGGATTGCGTATTTTCGTCGCATTCAGCCAAGTATACCGCCCATAATGATGGCTGCGCAATGATTTTGATTGCCGCCCCTCGCGGAAGCATCGGTTACGGCATTCTCCCCGGTCGGCGCGTAACCCGGCGGGAGTTGGTTGGTTTCAGGAGAGCCGGAGCAAGACCGGTTTCACCATCAGACAAAGGATTGATCCATGAACACACGTTTCGCCACTCGTCGGATTTCGTTGCTGTTGCTCGTCGCGGTTGCCTTCGGTGCGTTGTCGGCGCTGTCGGCTGTCGCCCGGGCCGAGGACAAGGTCGCCAAGGTCTCCCACCCGTTCCTGATGTGGACGGCCGAGGAGGCCAAGGCCCTCAAGCAACGTATCAAGAGCGATCCTGCCGTCAAGAAGCAGTGGGATCGGACGATGGAGATTGGCCGATCGCGCGGATCCTCGTGGGTGTTCGCAGACATGCTGGAGTATATGGTCATGGGCAACGAGAAGCTTGCCGAAGCCCACAAGAAGAAGGTGGTGGGCTTCATCGGCCACAAGCCCGATCCGATGACGTGGAACCTGGACCTGGACAAGCTCAAGTGGAACGAGGGGATGCCCTCCTCCGGCGACCGCCACATGCGCGACGAGCAGACCGAGCAGGTCATCCGCTACGACGTGCTCTATGACAAACTATCGGACAAGCAGCGAAAGGGCGTCGAGAAGGCGTTCATGAGCTACATCGATTTCCATCTCGCCGGCCACAAGCCCTGGCACCCGGCGTTCGCGTACGATCGCACGAGTTGGCTGCCCAACATGCACTACCCGCGGACGATCGGCACGCACATCATGGCCGTCGGCCTGAAGGACCCCGAGCTGAT
The DNA here is from genome assembly GCA_046541875.1 of Phycisphaerae bacterium. Lineage (GTDB taxonomy): Bacteria > Planctomycetota > Phycisphaerae > SM23-33 > SM23-33 > CAZFPT01. The sequence goes on from JBKHCL010000121.1 coordinate 7,312, forward strand.
CAAGAAGATGTTCGAGGGCACCGGCGGGCTGAAGTTCTGGTTCGATGAGTATCTCGCCGACGACGGGTTCTACATGGAGGAATTCGGAAAGTTCTACTCGAACATCGGCTCGTTCCTGATCTGGTGCGAGGGGCTCGAAGAGCTCGGCCTGGACAAGTACGGCTACGGGTACACCGGCAAGAACGGCGCGACGATGCAGAAGTTCCTCACGCGCAACACGATCGACATTACCTATCCCCGCGTCGAATGGGGTGGAACGAGCATGCCCACCTACCCGCGGGTGACCATGGGCGACGCGAAGGGCAACGCCCTGGGCGGCGATGCCCCCATCCTGCACACCACCATCAACGGCCAACTGCCCAACGGCAAGGGCGAGGAGCGATGGTGGTCCAACGCGCACATGAACGGGCCGATGAGCAAAATGCGCATGCCGTTCTGGCTGGAGGCGATGCACGCCCAATGGCCCGACGAGGGGTACGACTATTTCCTCGCGCAGCTGCGCGAGCCGGGGGAGACGATGTACTACCCGACGCTGTTCTGGGGCGCCGGGCCGGTGGACGCAAGCAAGGTGAACCCCCCCAAGCCCTATCCGTCGTTCGTGGCCAAGCAGCGCGGGTTCGCCTTCCTCAAGGCCGACCACACGCCGAACTACTGGGAAGGTTGGAAACCGGCCGTCTCGCTGCAGTTCGCCCGCTACTACGTGCACTACGTCCACGACTGCTTCTCGCTGCTGGGCTACTACGCTCACAACGCGCCGATCTACGTCAACGCGGGCGGCTCGGGACGAGGGTACGCCGGCGGCAACGCATGGAAAGACTCAGTCCGCGGACACTCCGGCGTGATCGTGGACAACCTCCAGGCCCAGCCGGTCGCCCGGCTGTACGACGGCACGAAAGGCCATTCGTACCGCCGGAACCTCCAGAACGACCTGGATATTCGCTTCGCGGCTGTGCGGGCTGCCGGCGTGTATCCGGATGTCGATATGGAACGCGCACTGCTGCTGACCGACGATTATCTCTTCGATGCGTTCTGGCTGAACTCCTCGAAGGGCGAACGGACCTACGACTGGCAGGTGCAATCGCCCGCCACCGCCCGGACAAAGGACGGCTGGGCTGCCACCGACGAACTCGACGGCGGCAAGTTGTACGTGGGTTCGAAGTTCGAGAAGAAAACCGCCAACGGCAAGCAGGACCTCGGCTCGGTGCGGAAACTCTCTGCCGGCAAAGACGCTTGGGCGCTTCAGATGGTTCATGAGCCAAGCACCGAGGACCCCGCCAAAGACCCGCTGGGCGCGGAGTTCTACTCTCGCGGCGTGGGCGTGAAGGTGCACATGCTGCCCGACCCCGATGCGGACACCACTGTCTACCTCGGCAAACCGCCCTCGAAGAAACCCCGGAACACGCGCGGATCGGCCTCCACCCTCATCGCCCGACGGAAGGCGAAGAACACCACCTTCGTGGCGCTGCATGACCACCTCGACGAGGAGACACCCAACGTCAAGACGTTCGAGGCGATCGCCCGGAACGACAAGGGACTGTTCGTGAAAGTGATCGGCCAGGGCGAAGAGCAAACGCTCAACGACCGCATTGCCCTGCGGCTGGGCGACGAAGCCGCCGAATCGCTGACGCTTTCGGGCGACGGCGAGAGCATCACCTTCCGCAATGTCGTGTTCATCCGCATCGGCAAAAAGACGGTCCGCGTCGT
>JBKHCL010000031.1:0-31832 GCA_046541875.1 Phycisphaerae bacterium
GCCCCGAAGGGGCGGCCAGGATGTAGCCGGAGGCGTAAGCCTCCGGACTGCGTGCTTGCCCCGAATAGAAAGCCCTGGAAGGGCGATACATTCCGCCGCCGTAAGGTGGGAGATAGTACGCGCCCCGTAACACGGCTGTGTCGCCCCGTTGGGGCTTCTCTGTTGATGAGCGTCTGTTACCGGGGGCTTACGCCGCCCGGCTACATTCTTTCCGCCCCGTTGGGGCGGGGGATCCCTTCGCGGATCGAGCATCGGTCCCGAGTCTCGCAAACGGCTGGGCTGATCGGTGCAGAGCATTGCTGGACGGGGGCAGGGCAAAGCGAACCCCAGACTGCCTTCCACCCAATCATGTCGCACGGAGGGCTGCCCAACCGCGATGTTCTTCCTCGGCGCGCACCGCCTTTGGGCCGTATACTGTCGTCAAACACCTCGGCCGATCGGGTGCCATGGGTGGGGAGCATTCATCAGAAGGGAGAAACGTACCATGACGACACGATCGCTCGTAATGCTGGCGCTGACAGCCGCCCTGCTGACCGGCTGCACCCGGCGGGTGAGCATGACATTCATCAACGAAAGCACCGAGAACGTCCAGGTGAACGTCGACGGCGACCACGAAGGCGATGAGCGTGTCGGTTACATCCCCCCGGGCGACCGTCGCACGTGGGATCTGGTCGTGGAGGCCGACGAGCTGCCCGAAGACTTCACCATCGAGGTCTCCGACGAGGACGGCGGCGACCAGCGCGAGCGCCCCTTTACGCTGACCGACAAGACGCCCTCCCGCCTGTGGGTGGTGATTACCGAATCGCTCAACATCGCCGGACCCAGCAGCGACAGGAAATAGCCGTCCGAAACGGCGCGAAGAATTCCCGCGTCACCTGCGTCCAGTAGATGCAGCACCAGTTCTTCATCAGGAGACCCACGATCCATGTGCGATGAATCCACTCCATCGGCGCCGCCCGTCACGCCGGAAATCGAGCAGGCGGAAGCGGCGATGCGCTCCGCGATCGACAGCACTGGCGGCTGCTGGACCGAAGACTGCCAACAGGCCGCCGTGGACCTGGCCCGGGCGATGGACCAAGCCGGTTGGCCGGCGGAGCGCAAGGTAGACGTACTTTGCAGCGCCGGGCTCAGTGCGCAAGGCGCCTGGGACATCGTCGAAGCCAACACCACTCTGCTGGATGTCGCCCCCGAGGACGCCGATCCGCTGTGCCCCCATTGCCTGGCGTCGCTGGATCCGCTGGAACATCTCTGCCCCAGTTGCGGCGGACCTGTCGATGCCCAGGCCAACATGGATCCGCTTCAGTCGATCTATGCCGCGGGATGGGCCTATCGCAACGCCGCCCAAGGCCGCCCCAGCCGGATCATCATGGTCGCCATGTGGTTGATCTTTGGCCCGGCAGCGTTGTTCCTGGTCTGGGTGGTGCCCGAACTGGTCGCCGAGTTCGTCTACTCCATACGCAGCGCCATAACCGACGGCGATTTTCTGGGTGTCGTAATGATTTCCGTCGGGGCAGCGATCGTCATCGGGTTGGTCGCAATCTACGCGGCCCTTCTGTACCGAGTGACTATGGGGTGCCTCCGTTCGCGTCAGGAACCCGGCGACGATTGACCGCGGCCGCTGCGCTTGACGAAACCGCAGGTCGTCCGTACCATCTTGTGGCCTTTGGATTGGAAGGAATCTCATGGCCTCATCAAACAAGAACGATGTCTTCGGCGTGGCGGTGGCTGGCTGTGGTACGGTCGGGGCGGCGACGTGCGGGATTCTCACGCGCGACGCGAAGCTGCTGACCGAGCGTCTCAGCCGACCGCTGGAGCTGAAGTACATCATCGACCTGGACTTCGCCGCCGCGCGGGCGGCCGGGCTGGACGAGGAACTCTTCTGCGACGACCTCCAGACCGCCCTGGACGATCCCGACGTTCACGTGGTGGCCGAGCTGGTGGGCGGCACGACCGTCGCCAAGGAAATCGTCACGCGCGCCCTGCGGGCGGGCAAGCACGTGGTCACCGCCAACAAGGCGTTGTTGGCGCATCACGGGCCCGAGCTGTACGCCATCGCGCGGGAGAACGGCGTGAGCGTCGCCTTCGAGGCCAGTTGCGGGGGCGGAATTCCGATCGTCCGCGCGCTGATCGACGGCCTGGTGGCCAACCGGTTCGACGCGCTGTACGGAATCGTCAACGGAACGTGCAACTTCATCCTCACCGAGATGATGACCGAAGGCCTGCCCTACGACGAGGTGCTCGCACAGGCCCAGCGCGACGGCCTGGCCGAGGCGGATCCGTCCTTCGACGTTCAGGGCGTGGACTCGGCCCACAAACTGGCGATTCTCGCCTCGCTGGCGTACGGGGTTCGCGTGGACTTCGACCAGATCGCCATCGAGGGCATCGACCAGCTCCAGTTGCTGGACCTCTCCTACGGCCAGGAGCTGGGGTACGTCATCAAGCTGCTGGCCATCGCCACGCGCCAGGGCGACGGGTTGAGTTTGCGGGTTCGCCCGGCGTTTATCTGGCATACTCATCCGCTGGCGTGGGTGAGCGGGCCGTTCAACGCCATCAGCGTGTACGGACACGCCACGGGGCATACCATGTACTACGGGCGCGGCGCGGGTGGCGCGCCGACGGCGTCGGCGGTGGTGGCGGACATCGCCTCGATCGCGCTGGACGAGTACCCCGCCGCCTTCGAGCGGATGGGACTCTGGCCGGACAAGACGTCCCCGGCCCGCCAGCTGCCGCCCGAGGAAATCGAGTCGCGTTTCTACCTGCGGGCGATGGTCGAGGATCGCCCCGGCGTGCTGGCGCACATCGCGGAGATCCTCGCCGAGTCGCACACGAGCATCAGTTCCGTGCTGCAGCACGAGCCGCCCCAGGAGCATTCCGACTCGGTGCCCGTGGTGATTACAACCTACCGCTCGCGGCAGGGACTGATGTTCGAGGCGATCGACAAGATCAACGCGCTGGACAGTGTTCATCAGCCCTGTGTGTGCATCCCGATCGTCGAGGAGCACCCCGAACAGTTCGTGTAGGTCCGCGGGGACGACCCGCCCGACGAAAACCGCTGCCCCACGCGATACGCTTCCACGGAAGGTCCCATGAAATACGCGATCATCATCCCCGACGGTGCCGCCGACGCCCCGCTTGACGAGCTCGACGGCAGAACGCCGCTGGACGCGGCCGACATTCCGAAGATGGATTGGGTCGCCACCGAGGGCAAACTCGGGACCGTGCGCAACGTTCCCAAGGGCATGGCGGCAGGATCCGACGTGGCGATCATGTCGGTTCTGGGCTACGACCCGCGCGAGCATTACACCGGTCGAGCTCCCCTGGAAGCCGCCGCCCAAGGTCTGAAGATCACCGACGAGTGGGTCCTGCGATGCAACTTCGTGACCATCGTCGACGGCGTGATGGAAGACCACTCGGCCGGGCATATCTCCACCGAAGAAGCCACCGCCCTGCTGGGTGAACTCAACCGCATCCTGGGCGGCCCGCACGTGCAGTTCCACCCGGGCGTGAGCTACCGCCACCTGATGACCTTTCGCGGTGAGCTGAATGTGAAAACGACCCCGCCTCACGACATCCTCGGTGAAGTGGCGGCCCCTCACCTGCCCTCCGGTAAGAACGCCGACGCCCTGCGCAACCTCGTGGACCGCTCGCAGGCCGTCCTCAGAGGTCACGACGTGAACATCGTCCGCCGCGATCTCGGCGAGAATCCGGCCACCAGCATCTGGCTTTGGGGCGAGGGGAAAATGCCCTCCCTGCCGAGCTTCTCCGAAGTGTACGGCCTTCGGGGCTGTGCGATCACGGCGGTGGACCTGGTTCGCGGCGTCTCGAAGCTCATCGGCTGGGACATCATCGACGTGCCCGGGGCGACCGGCTACCTGGACACCAACTACGCCGGCAAGGGCGAACGGGCCATCAAGGCGCTGGACTCCCACGACCTGGTCTTCGTGCATATCGAAGCCCCCGACGAGATGGGACACGCCGCGAACCTGCCCGGAAAAATCGAAGCCATCGAGAACATCGACCGTCACATCGTCGGCCCGCTGCTGGACCACTTCCGCAACGGCGACGAGCCATGGCGGCTGATGGTGCTTCCGGACCATCCCACGCCCATCGCCCTGCGGACCCACACCCACGACCCGGTCCCGTTCGCCATCGCCGGGGAGGGCGTCAAGGCCGTCCGCACCTGCCGCTTCACCGAGGCAAACGCCAACGCCGGCGACCTCCAGGTCGATCGCGGCTGCGACTTGATGGAATACTTCCTCACCGTACGGTAGCAGCCCGCCGGTTGGAGCATTCTGCCCACAGATGTAAGGCGGCCCGCAACCAATTACGGGGCTGCCTGGCCGAACAACGCCCCTACAGCTTCAGCGGATCGAGAGAATCGTCGTCGAGATCGGGCAGGGATGGGCCTTTCTTCTCGGGGGTCGGTTTGGGTGTCTTTTTCGGTTCGGGTTCGGGCTTGGGTTTCGGTGGCGCGGGTAAGCCGACGTCTCCCTCCTTCGGCGCGTGAGGCCGATCGGTGACGGCCGAGCTTTCACGCAGGTCATAGCAGACCAGGCGATTGCGGAATCGCGCGATCAGCCGACCGTCCACCAGGGGCATCATCAGCGGCGTGGTGTACGAGCCCGAAATGCGAGCGTTCCACACGTCCAACAGCCGAAAGTCCGTCGGATCGGCGTTGATGTAGAGCACGGTCGGCTTGCTGTGCGACTGGTCGGGCGTCAGCAGCATCCGCCCGCCGCCCAGGACGTTGGCGCTGTTGCTGCCGCCCTGCCCCACGCGCCCCACCTCGCTGCCGTCGACCATCGAGAGACACACGATGTGGTCCCGCCCGCCGGGGAAATACGCATGGCCGTCGGCGATGGCCATCGGCGTGTTGTTCTTCGCGTAGGGTTTGGTGGTCCAGAGGACCTTCGCCCCCTCGGGCGAAATCGCCAGACAGCGGATCCGACGGGTCTTTCTCCCGGCGGGAATCACGCATAGCAGGCGGTCTTCGGTGGTCGCCAGCGGGACGGCCGACGAGTCGCCCTCCACCGTCCAGAGCACCTTGCCCGTATTCGGCTCGATGCAGCGGATCCTATCGAGCCCGGAGGCGAGGATGTACTCCTTGCCGTCGTGAACCCATCGGCTGGCGACCGAGCCGACTCCCGGGTGGTGCCACCGCACCCGCCCGGTCTCGCGATCGAACGCTTTAAGCCCGTTCCACAGCTCGTAGCGGTAATGCTCGTCGCCGCCCTTGGTGCGCACGTGATCGCAGACGACGATCACGTCACCGGCGGGAACCACGCGCGTGGAAAAGTCACTCCGCGAGCCGAAGTGCCCGCCCCGGGCGATCAGGGCACCCCGCTGAAACCGCAGCAGCCGGGCGCGCCGCCCGATGTCGCTCCGCCAGAGCGTTCGACCCGTCGCGGCGTCCACGCAGTAGACGTTCCCCAGCGTGCCCACCGCGTAGACCTTGCCATCGGCGATGCAGGGCGTCATCTCCGGGCCGGACTTGTTGAACCCCGACCAGCTCAGCCCCTCCACTGCGTACCGCCGCTTCCACAGCGTTCGGCCGGTGCGGGCGTCGAAGCAATGAATGATGTCGTCGGCTTCGATGAGATTCAGGCGGTAGAGGTGCTTGTCCTCGGGGTTCTCGGCGACGGCCTTGTCGGCACCCCAGGCGTAGTGCTCACCGCTGGGTTCGTAGTAGCTGAGAATCACGCGGTTGCCGTTGGTCACCGGGCTGGCCCAGCCGCCGCTGAGCGTCTCGAAGCGAACCTTCTCCACCTTCCCCCGCGTGTCGGGGCCCCGCCCGACGGGGATCTGCTCGTCGCTCACCCACGCCAGCCTCGCCCGGTCGAGATCGTCCACGAGCTTCACTTTGTGCTCGGCTGTGCGGGCACGGTCGGCCGGGCCCATGTACCACTTCCAACTGCCCGCAAGCTTGTCGGTCGGCGGCAGCGCCCGGGCAAGCGGAACGGCGTTGGCGTCGCCCTTGACCACTCCCTTGCGCTCGTCCAGGTCCAGCTCGCCCATGAACGAACCGGCCAGGCCTTGGCCCTGCGAATGAAGTTTCAGCGTGAGCATGAGGCGGTCGACCTGCTCGTCACCGGTGGGCACTGCCAGCGAGAGCTTCAGCCCATCGGGGCTGTCGTCCAGGATGAACACGTCATGCGGGCGATTGCTCACCGTCGGGGTGAAGGCCCAGGCATACGTGAATTCCCTGCCCCGGCGGGTCAGGAAGATGCGAAGAGGAATCTCGTTTCGAAGGGCGGTCTTGAGCTCGACGCAGAAGACCTCGTTGGCGGGCTTGGCTGCCGGCGCGGAGGCGGCTGGGCGTTTCATCTCGGCGGCGCGGGCTTTCACCCAGCGGCTCGCCGGCAGCAACAGCGGCGTTTCGGGCGTCAGCCGATATCGCTCGATGCGTTTCCACTCTCCCCAGCCATCGCCTGCAGGTACGACGGCATGGACGGCCGACTCCTTGGGCACCTGCTTCGTGAGGTACCAACCATCCGGTGAGAGCCCCGGGTTGATTCTCGCCAGCACGCGCAGGATCTCGCTCCGCTCCTTCGCCGAGGATGGCCCGTAGGCCTGCTTGATCGCCTCGGTCGCCTTGGCGGGGGTCTTCGGCGTGGCGACCCGCTCGGTGACGGGGATATCGGAGAGCTTCTTCTTCTCGGCGTCGATGGGCAGCTTCAACCGTTCCTCGATCACGCGGCGGGCGTAGAGATCCCGCCACGCCGCCAGCCAGAACGTCGGCTGACCGCCGGCCGACCCCGCCACCTCGGAATAGAGCTTCTGGGCGTGATTGAAGTACTCCACGCCGATGTTGTGGTACTTCTCGTTGAGGCGGATCTGCTTCTGGTCATCCACCGGGCGAGCATGGTGGCTGTAGAACCACAGCAGCGAACGGCACATCGGGTCGCCGGCGTCGAACTCGTCATGTCGGCTGGTGAGATACTCCGTCAGGGCGGCCCGTTTGCCCGCCGGCGTGTCCGGTGCCTCTGCCGGAATGGTCAACTCGCCCGGGGCCTGTTTGAGTCGCAGCGATTCCACATCACCGGCGGCTGTGACGACCCAACCGGCGAGGAGCATCGCTGTAAGAACGGTACGGTTCATATACATCTCTCCCAAGGGATCCTGGTCCATGTCGCGCAGAACGGACCCTTGTTCAACGTTTTGCCCCGGCCGGGGTTCCGCCAAACTGCGACGAGACCGGGAACAGCCCCCGATTATCACGATCACCGGGGCCAATCCGCGTGGCGAAAGGGCTTGCATTGCCCGTCTCGGCCGCTACGATGGCGGTTTCACAGGCGCTTGGCGAAACGCTAACGCTGCGACCAACCCACACCCGATAGAAACGAAGGAAGCAACTATGTCTACGAAGATCAAAGAGATCAAGGGCAGGCAGATTCTCGACTCGCGCGGCAACCCCACCGTCGAGGTGGATGTCGTTCTGGAAGGTGGCATTCTCGGCCGGGCCGCCGTCCCGTCCGGTGCGTCGACCGGTGAGAACGAAGCGGTCGAGCTTCGTGACGGCGACAAGAGCGTGTACCTCGGCAAGGGTGTCACCCAGGCCGTCGGGCACGTGAACAAGGAGCTCCGCGATCTCGTCGTGGGCATGGACGCCACCGAGCAGGAAGCGATCGACCAGGCGATGATCGACGCCGACGGCTCGCCGAACAAGGCGAACTTCGGTGCCAACGCCCTGCTGGGCGTGTCGATGGCCGTCGCCCGCGCCGCCGCTACCGCGCAGGGCAAGAGTCTCTTCCGCTACATCGGTGGTGACGACGCGGTGGTCCTCCCGGTCCCGATGATGAACATTCTCAACGGCGGAAAGCACGCCGACGGAACCGTGGACTTCCAGGAGTTCATGGTTCAGCCCTGGGGCGCCGAGACGTTCTCCCAGGGCCTGCAGATGGGCACGGAGATCTTCCACGCCCTTAAGAAGGTCCTCAAGAGCAAGGGCTACAACACCGCCGTCGGCGACGAAGGCGGCTACGCCCCGTCGCTCAAGAGCAACGACGAAGCCCCCGAGTTGATCCTCCAGGCGATCGAGCAGGCCGGCTACAAGCCCGGCGAGGATGTCTGGATCGCCCTGGACCCCGCCGCCAGCGAGATGGTCAACGAGGCCCGCGAGCGCGGCAAGGAAGGCTACTGCTTCTTCAAGTCCGATCCGGACCGCATCGCCACCAGCGATGAGATGATCGACATCTGGTCCAGCTGGTGCGAGAAATACCCGATCCGCTCGATCGAGGACGGGCTCGGCGAGGACGACTGGGATGGCTGGAAGAAAATCACCGACAAGCTCGGCGAGAAAGTGCAGTTGGTCGGCGACGATCTGTTTGTGACCAACGTCAAGTTCCTCCAGAAGGGCATCGACACCGGCTGCGGCAACAGCATTCTGATCAAGGTCAACCAGATCGGAACATTGAGCGAGACCAACTCGGCGATCGACCTGGCGATGAGTAACGGCTACTCTGCCGTCGTCTCGCACCGTTCGGGCGAAACCGAAGACACCACCATCGCCGACCTCGTCGTCGCGAAGAACACCGGGCAGATCAAGACCGGCTCGGCTTCGCGGACCGACCGGGTCTGCAAGTACAACCAGCTCCTCCGCATCGAGGAAGAGCTCCAAGACAAGGCCAGGTATGGCGCGTCGATGTGGAACAAAGGCTGAGAGCACCCCGCCGATCAAGCCGATCGCCTCGGGACTGGCGTTCTGCATGCTGGCAGGGCTGGGCGCCGCGATCGCCGCGGGCGTCGTGCTGCTTCCGCCCTATGCGCGGATGAAGCTCACGCAATACCGCCGCGATTGTCTCACAGCCAAGGTGGCCGACGAACAGGCCGCCCTGGTCGCCTACGATCGGATGATCGTCGCGGCCCCGCACGATCCGGTGCTCACGCAACGGCTGGCAATGAACCAGTTGGGCATGACGCCCCGGCAGGCGGTGGTCGAGCGGGTCTCCAGCGTGGAGACGCCCGGCGTGGTTCGCATCCATCATACGCCCCGGCCGCCGCGCCCGAGCGGATGGATCATGCGGACCGCCCGACGCCTGCAGCAGCCACGCCTGCGACGAGGGCTGCTCCTTCTGGCGGGAATGAGCGTACTGGCGGCTGTGCTGCTGTTCCTGCTGCCCGACCGCAAACCAGACGAAGATACCTGATCGACCCACGTTGACGGACGTACAGAAGCAAAAGCCCAAAGCCCCTCGACCTCCGGGTCGGGGGGCTTTTTCATGGGACGTTTTCCGCCCGCAACAAGGGGCGGGCCCTACGGCTGCCTCCTGCTTGCTATTGGCTATTCGCTGATCGCTGATCACTTTACGACAGCAGGTCGGCGGCCGCTTCGGGGCGGGAGAGTCGGCGGAGCTTTTTGAGGGCCTGCAGCTCGATCTGTCGCACGCGTTCCTTGCTGATGCCCAGCTCGCCGCCGAGCTGTTCGAACGTCTTGGCGGCGACCCCTTCCATGAGGCCGTAATGGTCGGCCAGCACGGTCCGCTCGCGTTCGTTGAGTTGGGAGAGCATCACGTCGATACTTTCGCGGATTTCCGGGAGGTTCATCTCGTTGGGGTCGTAGGTGCGGAGGCTGGCGGCGATGTCCAGCACCTCGTCGTTGCCGGTGGCGAAGCGGTCCAGCTGGTAGCGTTCCTTGGGCACGGACCGGGCGTAGGTGCGCATGATCGCCCACGAGGCGTATGTGGAGAACCGAAAGCCCCGGGCATAGTCGAACTTCTCCACCGCCCGCATCAGCGCAACGTTGCCGTCGGAGACCAGCTCGAAGAGCGTCTGCGGGCCGCGAATGTGCTTCTTGGCGATAGACACCACCAGCCGAAGGTTCGAGCGGATGATGCGGTTCTTCAGGACATTCGCCTGGAGCAGCAGCGACTCGACGGTTCGCAGGTCGGCCACCTTCGCGCGGGTCGGGTCGATCTCCTGGCGGGCGTGGTCGGCCTTGAACTTCAGGTAGTTGTACTTGCGGAACAGGTCGCGTTCCTCGTCGGCCGACAGGAGCGGAACGCGGTAGAGCGCCTGGAGGTACGGGGGCAGATCTCGCGGAGCCGCGGTCGTCTTGCTGCCGCCCAAAGGCCGATCGCCGTCGGCGGGGACGGTCTCCGGGCCGCTCGGCTCGTAGCGGCCGCCCAGAATGACGTCGTCGGCATTGGGCAGGTCGAACTGCGGGTTGTAGATGTAGCTGATTTCCCGACGAGCGAGATGCTCGGCGCGGGTGTTGTACACGACGCGATAGATGCTCCCCCGCGTCCGGGCGAACCGCTTGGCCAGCACCGATGCGGACACACCGTTGAGAAACGCCCGGTAGATCATGGTCCGATCCTCATCGGCCAGCGGGTCGGTCATCTCGGGGAAGGCGGCCTGGGTGGGATTTCGCCGATCGTGCTGGCGGATCGTGTACCGGATCGTCTCGGTCGCTCTTCCGGTGCGCACGCTGAGGCGCCGGGCAACCTCCGCGAGTGTGCAGTCGGTGAAGTCGGCCATCCGCTTGGCCCGGCGGAGGATGTCGGCCTTCTCGTCGGGGGTGAGCTTGGTGAACTTCGCCGAGCGTTTCACCTGCCGGCGATGCTGCTGCGTGAAGCGTTTCACCGAGCCGTCCAGGAATGCCACGCGCCGTCGTCCGTCTGGAAACACGAGGCGTCGGGCGGGCAGGCCCCGTCGGCGCCAGCGCTGGATGGTCTTCTTCGAGACGTGGAAGTGCTCAGCCAGTGTAGAGGTGTCATAGACCTTCTCGGCGTAGTCGCCCGTCTTGAGTTCCATACTCGCGGACACATCGAGCATCAACCGGAGCAGGTCGTGGTGAATATCCTCGCCGCTGAGCGATCGACTGGTTGCCTCCCGCCCGCGCCCACGATAGCCGGTCAGGCGGTAGACGACGAACTCGTAGGGATAGTGCTGGGATGGTTCGAGCAGGCCGAGAAGCTCCTCGGCAGCGTCGATGCATCGCCGACGATTGCGCGACGAAGCGGACTGCAGCTCGGAAGCCAACGTCTCCATCGCCTTCGCACGATACGTCGCCATCTGCGCTCCTTCCCGAGGGCCAAGCCGCGAAGCAAGCGTCGGGGTACTGTCCCCATTGCACTTACCAGTATGCGCGAGATCGCCGATTTTGGCAACCGGTTTCACCCGCGACCATTCATTCCGCCAAAAGCGCATGACAGCGGGCCCCGCCGCATGGCGAAACCCGCTGATGAATCGTCTCAGATTGGTCAGGCCGTCGGCTCAGCCGCCCAGCATCGCCCGGACCTGGCTGATGTCGCTCTGGATTCTCCCGACATTGGCGCGCACCAACGGCGACTCCGACCGGCCGTCGAGAGCTTCCTTCAACACGGAGTCAGCCTCGTCCAGCGGGGCGGTGCTGCCGGCGATCTCGGCCTTGCCGATGTACGCCCGTGCCTGGGCGCCCCGATACAGCCACTTGTACGCCCGATCGGCCCGGCTGATCGCGTTCTGGAGCGAATCAATCGCGTCCTGGTACTGCTCGGTTCCGGTCTTGCGGATCTGGTCGGTGGTGGGCTTGAGCAATTCGCGGACCTTGCCGGCCTCGCCGGGCGCGCCGCCAGGCCAGTACTCGCTGACCTGCTCGAGCAACTCCTCCACCTCGGAGTGCAGATAAAGCCTCTCGACGTTCGACCGCCCAAAGGCCATCTGCACCGCCGCCTGCTGGGCCAGGGCGTCCACGCGTTCGGTCCGCAGGTCGCTCATGGACGCCAGTTTGTCGTATCGGCCGTAGTTTTTGCCCGCGGCGAAGTAGGCGTTGCCCGCTTCCTTCTCGGCGGCCGACCAGTTCTCCAGCGCCTCGGCGAGGTCGCCCATCGCCTCGCTACCGCCGGCGAGAGACTTCTGGTGCTCCTGGTTCAACTCGGCCCGCTGTCGCCGGACGGCCTGTCGGCCGCCCATGCCGTTGGCATCGGTGCCCTCTTCACGACCGGCAACGATCTTGTCGGCCGCCGCGATCAGTGCTTTGGCGATGGACTCCTTCATGGTCCGTTCGGAAAGCTTCATCCGCAGGACGCTGATCTCGTTGTCCAGCGTGCTGATCTCGGTGTCGATCTCGCCGACCTGGTCCATGATCTCCAGTGCCTCGATGTCGGCTTCGTAACCCTTCTTGCCCGGGGCGCGGGCTTCGGACCGCAGGGCGCGGGCCTTGGCTTCGAGAGTGTTCTTCTTCTCCAGCAGCTTCTCCTGCTGGGTCTCCCGTTCCTTGATCTGGCTTGTGAGGGTTTTGATCTCGTCCGAGAGTTCCCTGGCGTCCGACTGGGCGTCGCTCTTCATGGCCTGGACGTCCTGGTCCTCCAGCGAGAGCAGCTTATCGTAATACGCCAGGATGCCCTTCTGCTGGGTGACCGTCCCGAGGATGTCCCGCGCCTGACCGACGCGTGCGTACGCGGCGTCGCGGTGCTGGTCGGTCCGCCGGCCGAGATAGTCGCCCTTGAGCTCGTAGATCCGCCCGAGCACCGACCGCGCCAAGGCCTGGTTGGCCTCGTCGGCCTTCGTGCCCTGCAACTCCTTCTCGATAAGCTCGCGAGCCCGGTCCAGCAGGTTCAGGACGTTCGGATTCAGTTGCTCATCAAGCACCAGTTGCACCGGGGCGTTGGGAGTCTGTCCTTCGGGGGCGCTCTGCAGTTGGTTCTCGTACTTCTCGGGGTCCACCTCGACGCCCTGGAGTGGAAGCATCTTCCCGGTGGCCGTCTCGACAACCAACGGAGCCTCCATCAGGTTCAATGCCTGGTCCCGCAGACGCAGGGCCTTGGAGACCTGCTCCTGCAGGGATTGGTTCGCGCCGCGAACCTCGCCCTCCGAGCAGCCAGCGACCATGACCAGCCCTGCCAGCGACATCAGCACCGCGACACCGAGTGAGTTGATTCTATGCACGTCGTGTTCTCCCGTAATGCGTACGAATGGGTCTACAGCCGTTGCTGTTTTGTACCACGGGCGCGGGGCGTTTTCAACGCTGCTCAGGCGACGAATTCGCCTCGCCCCGAGCTTGCTGCTCATCGGGCAAGGCCGGGTTCTTCCAGGAATCCAGCCGGCGTGCGGCGTGGAGACAGAACTGCAGCGCCGAGTGATCCGAACGCGCGGGTCCCCCGGCAGGCAGGCAGAGCATCAGCGCCCGGCCGGCCGTCTGCATGCATGCTCCGTCGTCGGCCAGGTCAGCACAGATCTCGGCAAGCATGTCCGTGGCGTTGGGCGAGCCCTTGTACGCCCACGGGCCGATCCGTCCATCGGCGGGCTGGGCCTCGAGCGGGGTCCATTCGCGATCGCGCTCATGCCACATCACCACGGGTTGAAGCTCGCCGGCCGTCTCGACGACGTAGACGCGGTAGCTGCGTCCCACGCGCCGCGGACCATGACCGGCCTCATAGCGGAAATCAAAGCAGCGAACCGGCCAGACGTCCTGTCGGCCGTATGCGACATTCCGGGCCATCGGACTGTGGCCGCTGCGAATCAGGGCGAACGAGCGGTACCGCATCGGCAGATCGAACGGATCGGTGTGCGAGAACCGCAGCTCGATCTCGTGGGCGTCGTGGGCCAGGCGGCGGGTACGACGGGTCTGCACAGCCCCCATGACCGCGAAGAAAATCGCAGCCGCCACGAGCACGACCCACAGCAGCGCCGTCAGCAGGATCTCAGGCACGATCGCCCTCCGGCTTGATCAATCAGGAGGGAAGAGGCTTGTCGTTTTCGTCGTCTTTCTTCTCGCCATCCTCATCTTTGTCGTCGTCGCCTTCATCCTTGGGTCCCAGGCCCGAAGCGCCCCCGAAGTTCAGCTTGTTCCCGTAGGGGGGCTTGTACTTGAGGTTGTACTTCGGATGCGGCGTTTCAAGGTTGGAGATCCACTGAAAGACGCGCTTGTACTGCGAGTCATCGCGACTCTTGAAGACGGGGGTGTAGTTTTCCTGGGGGTTCTTGATCTTCGTCAGGTCTCGCGGCAGGCCCCAGTTCAGCAGCAGGGACTTCTGCGGATCGCCCCGGTCGATCATGCGCCATCGACCTTTGGTGTAACCGTCGAGAAGAACAAAGTTGGAGTAGATCAGCCGCGGGTCGCGCGTCTGGACGTCGATCAGTCGCAGCCCGGCGTGTCCTTCCTTGGAAAACGCCCCGGGCAGGATGTTCTTCACCAACGGCCAGACGGTTCGCTCGAATTGACTAATGAACTCCGGATCGCGCGTAACGCGGATATCGTTCAGCAGCGGGCTGTCCACCGGAAGGACTTCCAGCATGTAGGCCGCCTGGGCACGATTCCCGGCGGCAAGGAACTTCCGGTCGGCGTTTTTTCGCTCGAAGATCCCCCTGCCCTGCCATGCGTTGATGAACCGGCGCAGCACGTTGTTACGGAACTGAATCGGCGTCCGCTCGGTGACGACCAGTCGATCGTTCCTGTAAGTGCGTTTCAGTTCCAGCAGCCGAAGACGGTAGATATCCTCGGGGGGAATCAGCAGCTTGTCGATCTTCTTCTCATCGCCGGTCTTGGCGTCGCCATTTTTACCGTTCTCGCCACCGCCATCTTCGTCCCTGCCCTCGGCAGCCTTGGCTTTTGCCTGGGCGATCGGCAGCATAAGCTTGGCCTCTGCATGATCGGGCTTGATCTTCAGAGCAGCCTGGAGTTCCTTGACGGCCAAGTCGTAGAGCTTCTGGCTGTACGCCCATCGCCCGAGCTTGTAGCGGGCGGAGGCGGAGGTCTTGTCGATCTTCGCCAGGCGGGCCTTGTACTCATCGGTCGGGGTTGTGCGTTCCTCGACGGAGGCGATTTCGTCGGCCTTGACGAGATAGGAGATCCCGCCCTTGACGACCTGGTAACCTTCCTTGACCTTGGTGACCTTCTCGACCTCGGCCGTCCTGCCGTCCTTGTACTTCAGGATGTACGTCGCCCCGAGAGAAGTGGACACCAGCAGGAGGACACTCAGCAGACCCAGCAGTTTCTTGGACATCATCTTTTCCTCGTTCCCGCGCATCATGCGCTTGTCGAGTCGGACAGATGGGCGGGTCGATGGTTTGCCCGCCCCTGTATTTTAGTCGCCCGATCAGCCTTCGAGATTCACCGTCCGCCGAAAAAACCGGCGCAGGATTTGGAACGGCTTAAGGTTACGCTCTCATACCGACAGGCCGATCGGCGGGCCGGCACCAGAAGCGCCGCTTCGCTGGCGTCCCCACGCCGGCCGTGTGGGGTGAATCGTGCACAGGTGGCGGTGGGATTCGAACCCACGTATAACGGATTTGCAATCCGTCCCCTTAGTCCACTTGGGTACGCCACCGGGTTGTCGTGTGACACAGTATACCGACGCGGGAACCGGCGTCAACGTCTCAGCCCGGATTCCCGAGATCGCACTCATCCGGGCAGTTTGCCCTCGACGGTCCGAAGCAGCTGGCGGAAGCGGTTTGCCTCGCCGCCCATCGTTTTGCTGATGGCCTGGAGCTGCCTGATCTTCGTCCGCAGCTCATCCAGCCCTTTGACGCTGTCCTTGTTGAGCTCGTAGAACGTCCGGGAGTACTCGTACTGCACCTCCCACCACCGCGGATGGCTGCGCGGGGCGCTGCGGATCCATTTCTCGTAGTTCTTCCGTGCCTTGGCCAAGTCATCCAGGAGGCGCTGAGAGCGGGCAAGCCCCAGGATGTTCGTCCCGTCGAGCGGAACCCGTCCCTTGAGCCAACGCTCGTAGTCTTCCAGGAACTTCTTCATGCGGAACTGCACAGCCAACATTGCTTCGTCGATGTCGTCCTCGTCGATCGCGGCATCCAGGTCGTACACCGCATCGGACAGCAGCGTCAGCGAGATTGAGGTATACTCATTCTCTTCCGCCTCGGAGATGTACTGCTTACCCAGCGAGAGCATGGTCCGCACATTCCCGCGGGCGGCTTTGACGGCGCCGGCCATGTCGGCGAATTTCTTCTCGATTTCCGCCCGCCGCGCCTCAACCTGCTTCTGATCCTGGGCGTAAAGCTCCTCGTAGAGTTCCAACGCTTTCTTGTAGTACGGGTCGGGATCTTCCTTCGCCGCCCGGGCAGCGTACCCCTTCTCCAGCAGCGCGTCGGCGTACATCTGCTTGAGCGGGTATCGCTTCGAGGCCGACTCGTCGGCGGAAGTCTTGTAGAGGTTCTCGGCGAACTGGGCGTAGACATCGCGATACACCGCCAGCTCACGCGGGTTCTTCTTATCCTTGGCCAGCTCGCGGATGTTCTCCCGCACTTCCTTGATGAGCGACTGGACCAGCCCGCGGGCCTTCTCCTCGCCGTACTTTCGGCGGAATTCATTGAACGCCTCGAAAGCGTCCTTGACCCGATCGGTCTTCATGAGCCGCTCGATGCGGAACGCCGCTGCCCACCGCAGCACGCGCGTACCGGGCCAGTCCCCCGGCAGCTGCTCCATCAGATTCAGCGCTCGGCTGTCCTGGTTGAGCACTTCGCTCATGAGAATGGCCGACTCGAACATCGCCCGTGCCGCCCACTCCCGCATGTCCTTCTTCTTGCCCTCGTCGTCGGTATCGGCGATGGCGGCCTTCGCCTCATCCGCGAATGTCTGCATCGAGCGGATCAGCTTTCGTGCCTGCTCGGCCTGCACCGTGCCCTTGCCGAACTGCTCGATCACCTTCATCTGCAATGACAGACCCCGATACCGCGCCTGCATGTATTCCGGCGTGCTGGTGGGCACATTCTCGTACGCCTTGACGGCACGGCGATAAGTCGTCTCCTGCGCCTGGCCGCGGAGCGTGTCGCCCAGCGACTCGAGCTGCCAAGCCAGGTCGAAATGCCACTGCGGGGCCTTCTTCGCCCAAGCGCCCTTCTCGGCGTCGAGGAAAAACTCCAGCGCCTCGATGAACTCGCGCTTCGTGCTCGGAGCCGGACGCTTGTTGACCATCTTGCGATAGATCTTCAGCGCGTTGGTCGCCGCGGTGAAGGCATCCTCGGCCTGGGGATTCTCACGGGCGATCTTGAGGTTCTTGCGGGCGGCGTCCAACTCGCGACCAAGCTTGTAATCGATGTACGCCAGCACCTTGCTCACTCGTGAACTGAGACTGGCCGACGCCTTGTCGCTGCGGTCCTGGATGGTGCCCATCATGGCTGTGACCTTGTCGTACACCTTGATCGCAGCGTCCTTCTTGTCGGCCTCCCAGAGCTTCTCGGCCTTGTTGAGCTCCTTGAGGGCGATGGAGAACACGAAAATCGAGGGCATGTTCTGATAGTCGGTGCGCCCCTGATACTTCCCGGCGATACGGTCGATGAGGAACTGCTGGACGGCCGGGTCTTCGTGCTCTTCGAGGAACTTCAGGATGGCCTGGAGGCCCTTGTCGGCGATCTTCTTCGCCTCGCCCGGATCGCTCTTTCTCACTGCGTCGGCCCAGGTCTCGTAGAGATAGTTCCGAAGGATCGTCGCGTAAATCGACGCCTGGAGTCGGGCGTTCTTGTTCTTGCCCAGCAGCTCTGCCGTCAGCTCGGAGAACTGCTCGACGGCCTGCTCGGCGGCAACGAATTTCTTCTTCGCGTCGACCAGGGCCTGCTTCGCCTCACCGGTGAGATTCTGCTTGCCGTAGACCTCGCTGCGATGGTGGAGATACTTGCCCCACTCGGCAAGGTTCCGACCGATCTCGAAGGCCGCCTGCATGCGGACGGGCGATTCGGCCTTCTCGCCCGCAGCGGACTTGAGATACTCCTCGGCCGAGCTGTGCTGATGCAGCTCGCGACGGGCCATCCCGCACACCAGCAGCGACCAATACTTCACGCCGCTGTCGGCGTCGCCGGTGGCGTACCGCTCCAGGCTGGCGATCGACCGCCGCAACGGCCCCGATGCCGACCGCTCGTTCGGGTCGCTCATCCCGTCGAAGAAATACACCCATCCGGCGCGATACTTGACTTCCTCGTCCACCTGCTTGAAATGCCGCACCCGCAGCAGCCCGGTATAGCCGCTGCCGGAGAGGTCGTCGATTTTATCCTGCAGGTCCGCCCTCAATCGAGCGACCAGGACGGCCGCCTCATTGGCGTGCTTCTGCACCAGGCGACGGTCGGCCTCGGTGCCGTAGAGGTACATCAACGCGGTGGTCTGTGGCTCGATGCGGATGGATCCGACGGCGCCGGCGAGGTCCAGCCGATCGCGGAAATACGTCAGCTGCTCCCGCCAGCCTTTGACGTCCGCAGTCGCCTTGACGACGTCCTTGAGCAGGGCAATCGCCTCGTCAACCAACTGGTTGCGGCGGGCCGAGTCCTCGAAGGTTCCGGTAGTTGCCCGGGCGATCTTCGCCCTCGCCAGGAGGCGCTTGGCCGACGGGCTGCCCGCCTCCCCGCTCGAGGCCACCAACCCTTCCAGCAGTTCGGTCATGCCCATCTGCTGGAGCTGGTTGGCCAGCTTGCCCTGATCGAGCCGGTCGATGGCGGGTTTCTCCTGGGCCATCGCGCACGACGCCGCCAGCAACACCAACAGTCCTGTCCAGATTCCTCTTCGCCTCATACCGGTTCCTTATAGACTCACGCCCGCCCGCCCGCGATTCACACAGCAGGCAGGCGCGCAAGATTCATTCCGCCAAATCTTCGCTCTATCTGTCAGACACACCAAGACCCGGTCGGTTGGGACGGTGATCCACTCCGACGGATCTACCCAGCCATCGCAGCCTCCCGTCTGGTCGATTGCTCTTCGCTCCGGGCCCGACCGTCAGGCCGTGATCAACCCGGAGCCCGGATGCCGATGCTCTTCCAGCCGGCCTTCACCGCCTGGTTGTACGCCTCCACCACGTGCTGCCAGGCCACCGTCGTCCGCGAGATAATCCGCAACTGGCCCTTCTCACCCACCCCGGCCAGGCGCGAGGCCAGCATTCTTCGCAGTTCGTCGGGCTTGCTGGTGGGGCTGTCGTTCTCCAGGGCAAACTCCACCTGGTTGAGGGCCGGGCCCCGCGGAATCAGTCGGAGCGTGACCGGCTCGGATTCCAGCGTCTCGGCCTGTTCTTGACCGACGTTGGTAGGCAGGTTACCGGGGATCTGTCCCTCGGCCACGCGGAATGTGGTGGTCAGGATGAAGTAAATCAGCAGCTGGAAAGTGACGTCGATCATCGGCGTCAGCGGCGGCTGCATGTTCTTGCCGCCCTTGCCCCGCTTCTTGCGTTGCGGGACGTAGTGGACGGTCTGGTCTTCGGGGATTTTCTTTGTGGATCGTGCTGCCATATCAACCTCCCACCACGAGGGCGGTGATTTTCATGTTGCCGATGCCCGCACTGGCAGCCGCGTTGATCACGGGCTGCACGTAGCTGAACGTCACTCGCTTGTCGGCGCGGACTTCGATCTGGAAATCCTTCTTGTCCACGCCGGCTTCCTCGGCCGATCGCAACTCCCGGCCGAAGATCCGCGTCAGCGTATCCTCGTCACCGATCTGGATGATCCCGTCGCCCTGCGGGCCGTGGCCGGCAATGTAATAGTGCCTGCCTCGCCGGGCCTCGCGGAGGTCGGGGTTCTTCTCATCCGGGGCCACCCGCGAAACCACGTTGACGATGACCTTGTTGGCCATCTCCCCGGGCTGGGTCTGGCTTTCCTGGGCGATGCTCTCTTCGGGCTTGGGCGGCAGCAGCGGCGCCAAGGCCGCCGAAGCAAACTGCGTGGTCAGAATGAAAAAGATGATCAGCTGAAACGTGCAATCGATCATCGGCGTCAGGTTGACCGATACGTCGCCGGCGGCTTCTTTGTTTTTCTTCTTCGCCATCGGACTCTCCTTCCTCCCCGCAGCCGCGAGGCCCGGAGATTCATGCAGACCGTCGGGGACTACTTCTTGCCGCCCGGACGGAACGTGGAGATCAGCTCCTGGGAGATCAACATCGCCTCGCTGCTCAACGCGTCGATGCGGTTACGCATCATGGAATACACCGCCAAGGCCGGGATGGACACCGCCAGCCCCAGCAGCGTGGTCACCAGCGCAATGCCGATCGAACCGGCGAGCTTGTCGGGCTTGGGCGTGCCGCCTTCCTGGACGATCTTGAAGAACGCCTGGATCATGCCCCAGACAGTTCCCAGCAGTCCGAGCATCGGTCCGATGTTCCCGATCAGGTTCAGCCACTCGATCTTGCGGAGCAGCTTGGTGGTGCGTTCTTCGGAGGCCTCTTCCATCGCCCGCTCCATCGAGGCGTACCCGTGCGGGGCCTCGGTCAGCGCGGCGTGAACGACGTAGCTCAGGAAGTCCGGCTGGGCGGCCGTCATGTCGATCGCCTCGCGATACTGCTTGTTCTCGAACATCGAGCGGATTTCCTCGGTCATCACCGGAGGAAGCATGTTCGTGCGGCGAATCGAGATGAAGTGCTCGATGATGATCGAGAGCGTGACGATACTCAACGCCCAGAGGATCAGGCCGATCACACCACCGCCCGGCCAAACGAACACCTCGATCCAACTGTCGAATTCCTGTGCCTGTGCCAGCAACATCAAACTTGTCTGCATGCAACGATCTCCTTGGTTGCTTCATACACTGCGTCGCGCTGTCCGCGTCGACTCACCCGGTTCTCGCGAGCCCATCGGCCCGCATGTCGGCCTTACGACCTTACAAAGACTATGAAATTATGAATCCAGTGCGTCCAGGGCCTTGGAGGCCTTGGAGGCGAACTTGGTGTTTGCAAAATGCTCCTTGACGGCCGCGTACGCCTGGCGGGCGGCGCTGGCGTTGCCGAGCTTCTCATTGACCTGACCGGCCAGGAACAACGCCTCGGGCGTCTGGGTGGATGCGGTGTAGAACGTCGCCACCCGCATGAAATTCAGCCCCGCCTCGACCAAGTCCTTACGGGCGTCCTTGCCGTGATCGTGAATCACCAGCTGCGCCTTGCCCATCCACAGCAGCGCCGGGGCAAGGTCGCCCATCGCGAAACTCTTGGCCTTCGCCTGCAGACTCTTCAACGCCTCGGAGGCCTTGGCAACACGCTGGGCGTCGGTGAGCTTCGCGTCAGGGTCACCGGCCTGCTCGATAGTAATCGACGCGGCCTGGATAACCTTGTCGGCATCTCCGCGGGGCACGGCGGGCTTGGTATCCGAGCCGTTGCTCGGCTGGTCGTCTTCCTTGTCGTCATCTTCGACCAGCGTCCTGCCGGCCAATCGGGCGGCATCCTCGCGGCGACCTTCCCGTCTGTAGAGGTCCAGCAGCACCTGCTTGATCGCGTCGGCAAACGCCCCGGACTTCTCGCGCTCGAGCTTCGCCTCCAACAGACGGATCGCCTTGTCGTTGTCCTTCGAGCCCTTCTTGCCCATCTCGGTCGGGCGGGCCTTGAGGATCGCGGAGTCACGTTCGTGCTCCTCGACCAGTCCCAGCCATTCCTCGACGGCCTGGTTGATCCGACCGGCCTTGTTCATCGCGAGATACTGGCGATAGCGGATCAGCCGACGCAGCCATTTCTGGTCGGCCTGGCGGGCGGCCCGCTGATACGCCTGAATCGCCTCGGCGTATTTCCCGTCCGCGTACAACCCCTCGGCCGTGTTGAACGACGTCCTGCCGGAGAGGGTGATCTCCCGCACCTCGGCGACGTTGGACTTCACCTCTCGGCCGCCACTCAGACGCAGCGTGACCGAGAACCCATCGGCTCCGATCACCGTCCCGCGGCGCGGAAGCCCGCCGATGTTCACCTCGTCTCCCAGCGCAACGCCCGCCAGCAATACCACTGCCAGCAGCGACGTCCATCGGGCTCGTTGTCCGTTCATGTTCTCACCTTCGCGAGGACGCGATTACTAGGGCTTGATGATCTTGAACTTGCCGCCGTTTTCCTTGGCGATCTTCTCCATGACGTCGACGGCTTCCTTTTCCTGCTGGCCGCCGTACAGGTACGTGTTGATATGCACCTGTTGGCCGCGATTGCGACCCTTGATGGTCCGCAGGACCTCGTCGTTGTCGGCAGTGAACACACCGTCGGTCAGCAGGAAGATGATCTTACCGCGCTTCTGCCTGTCCGCCTTTGCAAGAACGTCAAACGCGCGATTCATTGCCGGAATCGGGTCGGTCGGACCCGACGCGCGCTGCTTTTCGAGGAACTTGACAGCCGCCTCCTTCTGATCGTCCGTGGCGTCCACCAGCGACTCGGGCGGGTTCTCGATGGTCGTACCGTCGCCGAACAGAACGATGTGGAACGTCTGCACGGGGTTCAACTCGGAGATCGACTTGACCATCTCGCGACAGACCGTATCAAACGTACCGCCCATCGCCATCGAACCCGATCGGTCGATCAGGTACACGATGTGGTGAGCGTTGCCGCCATGCCCGAAGAATTTGCCCTTCGGCCCGGCGCCGCTGCCGCCCGAACTGAGCCCTTTCTTGGCGAGCATCCCCCCCGCGGCACCTCCGCCAGCCAAGCCGATCATGGTCAACTCGGTATCCGTCGAATCGGCGTTGGACACCACCTGCGACTCGGAGCGGGCCCACTGCTTGGAGGTGGTCTCCATCTCCTGGGCGGATTCCTTCTCGGGGTTCGAGTCACCCGGATTGATCTGCCCGCCCGGGTCATCCGAGAAGACCTCAGAGTTCACACGGACGTCCTCGCCGACCTTCTTCTCATTGGCAGCCTCGATGACGAGCACCAGCAACGCCATCATCAGGAACAGGCCCGCGTGGAAGAACACGCTGAGGACCCAGGGCATGAGGGCAGCCATCGTGGTCATCACCTCGCTGTCTTCCTCTTCCTCGTCGAATTCCTCTTCGTCGGGTTGGCCTTGGGTCTGAGCGGCTGCGGGGGGCGGCTGGCTTCCGGGCACCTGGGGTTTGGGCAGGTTCGCCAACCCCTCAGGGACCGTCACCTGCTTGCTGCAGTGGGGGCAATTCGCCTCGCTGCCGGGGGCCGCGTCGATACTCAGGAGCTTGCCGCAATGTTCGCATCGAAAATCTACTGCCATGGTCCGTCTCCTTCGCGATGACCCGTCCGAAACAAGCCTGTCGACCCGCCGGGCGGAATGGCGATTACTGACCAGCGATGTATTTGTACCTGCCGCCGTTTTCGGTGGCAATCTGTTTCATGACATCCACCGCAGCCGTCGGCCTCGATCCGAGCAGCAGCGCGTGAATCCGTACGTGTTTGTTACGATTGCGACGGCGGATCAGTTTGGTCACTTTTGCATTGTCCGGGAAAGCCGCATCCGTGAGCAAGAAAATCACGGCCCCGCGGGTCTTGTCCCGTCGCCGGGAAAGGATGTCAAATGCCCGGGCCAGCGCCCTGGTCGGATCGGTCTGTCCCAAGGCCTTCAGCGTGTCGACCCACTTGGCCGACTGCAGCAACTCCTCGTCGGTGGGCTCGGTCAACCCCCTGCCGGGCGCTTCGTGACAGGTGCCGTCACCGAAGAACACCACGTGGTATCGCTGGTAGCCGGGCTCGAACCCGCTGATCGACCCGATCAATTCGCGGCACATCGCGTCGAACAGTCCGCCCATGGCCATCGAGCCCGAGCGGTCCAGCACGTACACCACGTCGGCCTTGCCGCCGGGGTCCCAGTTCGGGTCGCCCCCACCTTGGCCGCCGGTCCCGATGCCGAAAAATCCGGAGGTCGACTTACCCGGCGAGAACTCACCCGACTCGCCCGAAGACCCGCCGATGCCGATCGTAGACACCGGCTGATCGGGCATCTTGGGCGTGTCGACAGGTCGATCGTCCCGCATGCTGCTCGGGGCGTCGGGGCGGGGGCTGTCGTCGTCTAGGTCTGCAGGGTCCGGCGGCGTCGGAAGAATGGCGCCGTTCATGCTCGCCTCCTCGGCCGGCGTGAGAGAGGGCGGGTGGATCGGCCTGTCGGTGTCCGGAGACTGGGTCAGGACGATGGTCACCAGCAGCATGATCAGTCCCAGCGCCACGTGCAGCAGCACGCTGGCGACCCAGGGAAACGCCGCGGCGATCCGGGCGGTCACGCCCACGTCGGAAGGATGGAGTTCATCGGAAATCGGAGTCGCCGAACCCTCGGCGGAGAGATCCGCGGAGCGAACCTCATTACCGCATCGGGAACACTGCATCGGCGTTCCGTCCAGTTGACTCGGGTCCACCAGCCTGCCACATTCTTCGCATCGCAGCCGGGCTTTCATGGTACGCCTCCTTCCGTTGCTCCCCGCCGGGTCGGCGACAACCGTGTCGCCCCTTGCGGGTTGAACTCAAGGCATAGCCGACGATCGCAGCCGTCGGGGGCACCGTGGGATCGCCGGAAAGAGCGCAATCCGAAGGCACCGTTGAAAGCGTTGGAACGTTTCCGTTCCGCGTTGGTGTGGCGGGGCGTTCCGACAACGAACCCCTGCCACGAATGGCATGGCGGGCCTGGACAACGCAAAAACGTCGTCCGAGGTGGACCCGCTCGGGCCGGCCGGGAAGGCCTGCCCGGAGAGAGTACTCGAACCGAGCTCCGCCGTCGGACGAACGTCCAACTAAGCGGATCTTCACAGATATTTTATAGTCGGTTCGCGAGGCGGAGTCAAGGAGAAAAAAAGACCTTCGACGTGCGGAAAACGTTTCGCCGGAAGTCTGCTATGCATTCCGCGGTCCTGCCGATATAATCACTGCCCCGCGAGGGTGGCGGAATTGGCAGACGCGCCAGGTTTAGGTCCTGGTCCCGAAAGGGGTGTGGGTTCGAGTCCCGTCCCTCGCAATCATCCACATCAGGCGTTGGCCGGCATCCTGCGCCGGCCACGCCCATGGTGATGAGATTACTTGATCTCCACAGACTGCGGCGCGACGTCGACGGTTTTCTCGGAGATTTGCCCACAGGCCCGTTGCTCCTGGAAGCTCAGCGTCGAGACGTAGAAGAACCCGAACGCGAAGAGCACCAGGAACGGCGTGCCCACGCCGGCCCCACCGCCGGCGATGATGCCCACCACCGCACAGGCTGACATGTACACGCCGAACGCGAACTCCACCAGCGGCAGCCAATGCGTCTTGCGTTTGCCCTTCTTGCGGACCGTCAACGCCGAGCTCGTCGCGTCGCCGTACTTGGGTGTTCGCACGAATTCGCTCTGCCGGCCGAACCATGCTTCCAACACCGCTTTGGCGTTCGAAACGCACAACCCCGCCCCCAATGCCATCATCATCGGCAGGTATTTCAGTGTCGACCGCCAGTCGTGTGTAAGCTCGTACTGCGAAGCGAGGTAGAACACGCTGGCCGAGAGCGTCGCGAGCGTGAACACCGCCAGTTCAAAGACGGTCCGCAGGGCGGCCCCCTCGGCCCAAGGCAGCGTGCGGAGGTACATCGCCGGGAACATCATCAGCACCATCAGAAGCATCGAAAGGTGCATCGAAAAGGCGGTCAACTGGAAGAACGCCTCGATCTTGACCTTCAGCGGGAACTTGCTCAACAATACCTTGGGCAGGACTTTCAGCGCGGTCTGCGCGCCGCCCTTGGTCCAGCGGAACTGCTGGGCCTTGAAGGCGTTCATGTCCGGCGGCAACTCAGCGGGGCTGGTGAGATCGGGCAGAAAGATGAACTTCCAACCCTTCAACTGGGCGCGGTAGCTCAGGTCGAGGTCCTCGGTGAGGGTATCGTGATGCCACCCCCCCGCGTCGTCGATCGCCGCCCTTCGCCACGTGCCTGCCGTCCCGTTGAAGGCCATGAACCGCTCGCTGCGATTGCGGGCAACGTGCTCGATGGCAAAATGCCCGTCGAGCAGAATCGCCTGCGAACGGGTCAGCAGGCTGCGGTTGCGGTTGAGGTGAGCCCAGCGGGTCTGCACGACGCAGACGCTCGGGTCGGTGAAGTAGTGGATCGATCGCTTGAGGAAGTCTTCCTCGGGCAGGAAGTCCGCATCGAAGATGGTCACGAACTCGCCGGTGGCCCGCTCGAGCCCGGCCCGCAGTGCGCCGGCCTTGTAGCCGATACGGTTGTCGCGGTGGATGTACTCGATGTCGAACCCTTTTCGGCGATACTCGTCCACCACTTCGCCCGCGATCTGTCCGGTGTCGTCGGTGCTGTCGTCGAGCACCTGGATCTGCAGCTTCTCGCGGGGGTAGTCGATCCGGCAGGTTTTCTCGATGATCCGCCGGGCCACGTTCCGCTCGTTGTACATCGGAAGCTGAATGGTGACGCGGGGCAGTTCGTCGAAGGGCTCGGCCGTCTTGGGCTTATTGTTGCGGTGGCGGTAGTACAGGTACACCAGCACGTAGCGGTGGAGCCCGTACATGCTCACCACAACCAGCGTGAGGGTGTAAATCGTCGTGAAAAGAGTTTGAGCGAATTGTGCCCAGTCCATGCGCTGTGATCCGTTTCCTCTTCGAGCCCGGTGGAGAATTCCCCTGCTCGGGCCCTGATGCCTGAATGCCGTATTCTACATGCTATCGCAACAAATCGTCAAGGTGCGAAATGGCTGGGATTTATCGTCCTTTTTTCCCGCGCTTCGACGTCCGGTCACTGCGGTTGCCGACAATCAGCCTTTCACCGCACCGGCTGTCAGCCCGGCGATGAACTCCCGCTGCAGGGCGAAAAACAGCACCATCACCGGCAGGATGCTCAACAACGTGCCGGCCATCAGCACACCGTAGTTCTGCTCGTAGAGATTGATCATCTGGTTCAGGGCGATCGGCAGGGTGAACTTCTCGGAGGTGTTGAGGATAATCTGAGGCCACAGGAAACTGTTCCACGTGCCCATGAACGCCAGCAGGCAGAACGCCCCGATCATCGGGCGCGAGACGGGAATCGCGATGTTCCAGTACACCCCGAACTCGCTGCAGCCGTCCACGCGGGCAGCCTCCATCATCTCGTCGGGGATCTGCAGCATCGACTGGCGGAACAGGAACATTCCGAACACGCTGACCATTCCGGGCACGATCAACCCGACGTGCGTATCCACCAGGCGCATCCCGCAGATCAGCTCGTAGAGCGGGGCGAGCATCACCTGCGGCGGAATCATCATCGTCCCGAGCATCAGCAGCATGATCGCCTTCTTGGCGCGAAACTCGTACTTCGCCAGGGCAAACCCGCCCAGCGACGAGAAAAACAGCTGAATCATCACGGTCGCGCCGGTCACGAACAGCGAGTTCATCATCAGCCGCAGAAAGTCCAACTGCCCGAAGAGCATCCGAAAGTTCTCCAGCGTCAGCCTCTCCATGGGTGGAAAGAACGTGTACCGGAAGAAATCGTCGTTGCTCTTGACGCTGCACGCCACCAGCCACAACAGCGGGGTGAGCGTGATGACTCCCAGCACGATCAGCGAGACATACAGCAACGCGAGCTTGAGCGGATTGCGTTTGTGCATTACTGCCCCCCCTTCCGCATCGTGCCCGAGAGGCGCATCTGCACCAGCGCCAGCAAAAGCACGCCGGCCGCCAGCGTCCAGCCGATGGTGGAGGCGTATCCCAGGTCACCCGAGACGAACCCGTTCTGGTAGAGATACATCACGACGGTCAGTCCCGCCTTGCCCGGGCCGGCGGAGTTATTGAGCATCAGGTACGGCAGCTCGAACAACTGGAACGAGCCGATCGTGCTGAGCACCACCACAAAGACCGCCACCGGCTTGATGCCCGGCAGCGTCACATGCCGGAACCGCGCCACCGGGCCGGCCCCGTCGACCATCGCCGCCTCGTAGAGCGCCTCGTCCACGTTCTGCAGCGCCGCGAGGAAGTAGATCATATTGAACCCCACGTACAGCCACAGCGATGTGAGCACCAGGGCGGGCATGACCAGGGACTTATTCCCCAGCCAGGCGGTGCTCAGCGGGAAGGCGGCGTCGTCGCCGAAGAGCCCTGCCGTCGCGTCGTGCAATACGACGTTCAACAGGCCGAACCGCGTGGCGAAGATCAGCGAAAACAGCACCCCCACGAACACCATGCCCACCAGTCGAGGCGAGAAGAACGCCAGGCGAAACGCGCTGCGCCCCTTCAGGAATCGATGGTTGAGCATCAGCGCCAGGGAAAGGCTCAACGGCAGCTGGATTCCCACCGACGCCAGCGCGAACACCGAGGTGTTCACAACGGCTGTGCAGAAATCCGGGTCGGTCAGCAGGAAGCGGAAATTCTCCAGCCCCACGAACACC
Source organism: Phycisphaerae bacterium (assembly GCA_046541875.1). Classification (GTDB taxonomy): domain Bacteria; phylum Planctomycetota; class Phycisphaerae; order SM23-33; family SM23-33; genus CAZFPT01. Next base: position 27,926 of record JBKHCL010000031.1, read on the forward strand.
TGGTTCGTCGGACCGGCGGTGATGTAGAACGACAGGATCAGGCTCTTGACCAGCGGGTACAACCCGAACGTGAGAAACAAGATGATGAACGGGGCGATGAACACGTACGGCGCGCGGCGCTGCTGCCACGTGAAGAGCCTCTCGCGCAGTGAGCTCAAAACGGGTTCCTCCTCATCTGCCGTCGTACCACGTCGGCCGCCCGTTTGAGTCGGCTGCGGACGTACTCCCGGAAGCCCTCCTCGCCGTTGGCACCGTAGTACGCGACCGTGTCGGCGATGACGGTACCCAACTCGCCCTTGGCCAGCTCCAGATACGGGCTTCCGTACTGCGGGGGCACGTCGTCGGCCAGCGACACATAAAGTCGCCCCAGGCGCTGCCCGCTCCAGTAGGGGTTGCGCTCCTGGTAGGCGGGCAGGCCCCACGCGTCCTTCAAGGGCGGGATGATGTTCGTCTCACGGAAGAGGTCCTGCAGGCGGTTGGGGTCGGTGTAGATGTGCTTGGCAAATTCCCAGGCGAGCTGTTTATCGGGCGAGCGTCGGGTAATGCCCAGCATCGTCCCGCCCCAGGTGCTCGTTCGGCGCCCGCCCGGATAAAACGCCGGGAGAGGCATGAGCTTCATTTTGCCGGCCATCGAGGAGATCTGCTTCTCGGTGGCGCGGGATTTCCAGTCCGGGCAGATGAACGCCAGGCAGTATCCCTCCTCCACCGAACGCACCCACGGGGCGCCGAACATTCCCGGGTCGTCGGCGATTCGCCCCTCGCCCACCAGCAGCGGGACGTACCAGGAGACCACGTCGACGGCGATCTCGTTGTCCAGAATCACCTCGCCATTCGGGTCGAAGTAGCCGGCGTGCCGGATGCTTCCGTCGGGCTGCCTGCCGGCACGCTGAAACAGCAGCACCTCCACGCTGTAGGCCGCCGAGTGGGAGAGGTTCAGCATGAACCGGTCATCCCGGCCGCCCTGGTCCACCGTGACCCGACGACCCGCTTCGATGAACTTCTTCCACGTGGTCAGCTCGTTGGCGTCGATCCCCAACTCCGCGAACAGGTCCGCCCGGTAGGCCAGCATCACCGGGTGAACGTCGTGGGGCATCCCGTAAATACGGCCACGATTGGTGTACGGCGTGAAACGTGTCCGCACCATGCGATCCAGCAGCCCGGATCGCTTGAGAAACGGCGTGAGGTCGATGAACCCGATGTCCTCCACAGGCCCGGTGAAGAAGCTCCCGGCCTGCGTGATTTCCACCTCCACCAGGTCGGGCACGTCCAGGTTCGCCCGGAACGCCGCCCGCAGGCGGTTCGTGACGGCCTGCTGGTGCACCAACTCCAACCCGAGACTCACCGGCCGATCGGGGGTGGAATGCTCCCGCTCGAACGACGGGGCCGCCTGCACGTACGCATCGTAGTGATTGTTGGTGAACGTCCACAGCTCGATGGTGTGCGAGTCGTCGTCGATGGGATTCAGCGCCAGATACCCGCCGGCCACCAGCGTACAAAGCAGGATGATCAGCGGGGCCGCCCCGAAAGGAAACACGTCGGTCAACGTCCGACGCGCAGCAGCCGACCGTTTGGGAGGTCCGTCCGTCTCAGCCATGATGCGTCCCGATCCGCGGAATTGCGTGCAGGCGATTATGCTCGCCGAACGCCCCGGCTGCAACCTCTCGTTCGATAGAGGGAATCAGGCCTGGCCGCGCCGGGACGCCTCGGAGGCCCGATCGGCCGACTGCTTCGACGAAGGGGCGTACTCGCCGGTGGGCAACTCACGCAGGCGGGTCAGCATCTGCTGGGTCAACTCGATGTGCCGTTTGACGATCCGGCGATAGGTGTGATCGTCCGTGTGATGCAGCTCAGTTCGCGTGGTCTCCAACTCCCGACTGAGAATCTCATCCAACGCGGCCTGCTCCTCACGACTCAACGTGATGCTCTGAGACATGGTCTGCTCCTTCCCACGATCAATGCGGAGCGATGGGCTCCCCGGAATATTCCATTCTAGGCACCCAATCGGAGGCAGGACCACCCATGTCGCTATTTGGCGCTGACCTTCCGCGCCCGCGTCAACACGACCGGTTCGAGAGGCGTCTGCCCCTCGGCCGGCGCGGCGTTGATGCGGTCCACCACGTCCATGCCCTCCACCACACGGGCAAACACCGCGTAGCCGTAACCTTGCGGCGTTCTGTCGCGGTGGTCGAACCCCACGTTGTCAGCCGTGTTGATGAAGAACTGGCTGGTGGCGCTGTTCACCTCGCTCGTGCGGGCCATCCCCACCGTCCCGCGCTCGTTCCGCAGGCGGTTGTGCGCTTCATTGCGGATCGGCGGATAGGGTGCGGGTTTGCGCGACCCGTCCGGGCGGAGCCCGCCGCCCTGTACGATGCCGTACCCGTCGCTTTCGGCCCGGGCGGTGCGATGGAACATCGTCCCGTCGTAGTACCCCGCCTCCACGTAACGCAGAAAGTTCGCCGCGCTGATGGGGGCCGCGTGCGGCAGCAGTTCCAGCACGACCTTGCCTTCGGTGGTGTGCAGCGCCACGCGAGGGCGCGACGGCGCGTCGGCCGAGGCGTTGCCGTCTTCCTCTTCCTGCTCGCCGCAACCGCCCACGCACGCCAACACCACCAGAGACATCGCCAAGGCTGCTCGGTTCATCGCGCTCACCGCTGGGAGGTCTTGACGATCTTCACCGGGTCGACCGGGACGTCCTGGTACGGACCCACCGACGTCGTCTCGGCCTGGTTGATCTTCTCGACCACATCCATCCCGTCGACGACCTCGCCGAACACCGCGTACCCCCATCCCTGCGGGTTCTTGCCGGTGTGGTCGAGGAATGGGTTGTCGGAGGTGCTGATGAAAAACTGGCTGGTCGCGCTGTGCGGGTCGGACGTGCGGGCCATCGAGATGGTCCCCCGCTTGTTGCTCAGGCCATTGTCGGCTTCGTTCTCGATCGGGGCACGCGAGCCGGACTTGGGCTCCATCTTCTCGGTCATCCCACCACCCTGAATAATGCCCATCTGCCCGCTCAGGACGCGATGGAAGATCGTGTCCTCGTAGAAGTCGTCCTCGACGTACTGCAGGAAGTTGGCGGTGCTTTTGGGGGCGTTTTGGCTATCGAGGGCGAGGGTGAACGTACCGGCCGTCGTCTCGACGTCCACGAGCACATCATGATTCAATTCGGTCACAGCGGTCTCCTGGTCTCAGGTCAGTTGGTTGCGGATGGCGTCGGCCAACTCGCCGCAGCGCCCTTCGGGATAGCTGCCGGCCGGCCAATTGAAATGGAACTCGTCGCCGCCGTTTCGCGGGATCACGTGGAAATGCACGTGCATCACTTCCTGGTGGGCGACCTTTCCGTTGTTCTGCAGCACGTTGAACCCCTCACAGCCGGTGGCGTTCCGGACGGCCTGGCCGAGAGCGGGAAGGTTCTTGAGCATTGCACCAGCCGTCTCAGCCGGAACCTGGTCCACCGTGGCGTAGTGCTCGCGGGGAATCAGCAGCACGTGTCCCTCGGCCAGCGGGTTGATGTCCATAAAGGCCACGCACGCCTCATCCTCGTGCACGATTTCGGCGGAAATCTCACCGGCGGCGATCTTGCAGAAAATGCAGTCCGGATCCGTGGGCATTGTAAAACTCCTTTGCGAATGAGCGAGTCGGTCCTTGCCGCGAGCATGGACGCTGGCAGCCGGGAAGTCAAACGCTTTTGGAATGATAGCGTTCCGCCAACCCACTCTCCCGCAAGCAACGACAGGTTGCTTCGTGTCATGGGCTTCCAGCCCATTTATCCACAACCTGGAAGGCCGGGCCACAACCGTAGGGCCCGCAACTTGTTGCGGGCGGAACGACTCCTGCAAACGGCTATGCGCATTCCATCCCCCACCTGACGGTGGGGCTTTTTCGTAGCATGGGCTTCCAACCATGCAGC